>PWNM01000295.1 GCA_003557825.1 Candidatus Hydrogenedentota bacterium
AGCAAGCAAGTCGCACAGGAACATGGCATCGAAGACTATACCTATCTGCTACCGATTCACTCGATTCTAAGCAACATGTCCGGCGGGCGGATTTTCCCCAATGTGCGGTCCATCGATCTCGAGCATTTGGACGCTTGGATTGCCCAGGTCTGGCAAGGTCCGGTGCTTTGGGCTCTTGGGAACTTTGAAGGTGAACAATATGTCGGATTTTTTGAGTCAGCGATAGGACTCTACAGCACCTTCGCGGAACTTAGTCGGGGTACGGACAAGACCATGTACTTCCTGGTTGACCCGGTGGAAGACGATCCGACACGGACCTGGTCCACCTATAAGGAAAACTACGAGAAATGCGTAGTCGCCATGCTTCAGTTTCCATGGGTGGATCATTATGAAGTGATGCCTTGGCCCGATCGTATTTTCCTGCCCGGCTTCGCCATGGGCAGCGGTACCCCGGGTCCGGCTGATTACTTGACCCAACTGATGGCCGTAATGCGCGTGTTCAACGACATGCCCACGGTGGATGCGGCGCCATCGCCCAACGACCAGGGCCTTGGGTTCATCATCGCCGACTCGGCGTCCTGGGAAATGCACGGCCCCCACAGTCCCCGATTTGATACCTTTCACGGAATGTACTTGCCCTTTGCCACGAAAGGAGTCCAGGTCCGCACGCCTTGGCTCGAACGTGCGGTTGAGCCGGGCTATTTTGATGAGTTCCGCGTCTTAACGCTAAGTTACGATCTCCAGAAACCCGAGACGCCGGCAATCCATGATGGATTACTCGGCTGGGTGCGGGATGGCGGATGGCTCGTTCTTGTAGGCGGCGAATCGGCTTACAACGACGTAAACGCCTGGTGGAATCGGGACGGATTCGCATCGCCGACCAAAGCTCTACTCGATGCTGCCGGCATTCCCTACTCGGCAAGGCATGTAGACTCGCTCTCACGGCTGTATGTTGCCGACGGCGACTGGAGCGCCGAAGCGAACGTAAGCGCCTTTATCTATGAAGGCGTTCCTGAGGAACACGTGTTGGCTCGCACCGAAACCGGCGAAGCCGTAGCCTTTGCGGAATCGGTTGGACAAGGCGGTATTGTTGTTGTGGGTACGCCGGCCAGCTGGGGAGCGCAGAGCGCGACGGGGGTCGAGGTCTATCGGCAGATGGTACAACATGCCGCTCGCAATGCTGGAGGCGAGTTTGAGTCTATGAACACCGTATCCATCAAACGCGGCCCTTATCTTGCGGCGTATGTCATGGATGAGACCGAAACGTTTGATGGAACCTACATCGACCTTTTCGATCCCGCCTATCCGTTGGTCACCAACCCAGAGAAACCCGCGGGAACGGCAGCGCTCTTTAAGGAAGTATCACCGGAAGAAGGCAACCCGGAGTTGCTTTTCGCCACCCATCGCTTTGTCTTCGCATCGGCAAGTGAAAATGAGATCGCCTTTGTGATGGAAGGCCCAAGCGAGACCTATGCCGCCGCGCGGGTAACATCCCCAGCAGGGAAAAACCGCGCTACCAACGTTGAGGCAATCGATGCCGAAGGCAACACGGTATCGGTCATCCACAAGTATGACCCGGATATGCGGTCATCTCTGGTCCAGTTCCCCTATCACCCCGAAGGCGTTGCCGTTCGAATGACCTGGGACTGATTGGCTACCCATTGTCGAATGCATGGACCGGGCGCGGGATTATCCTGCGCCCGGTTTTATCCGGATTGTTCTCAGTTCATCAACCACTCGCGTATCATGATAATGGAATCGGCAATCCGCTCTCGGCGGGCCTCGATCGGCTCCGGATCCCATGTAAATTCGGTCATGGAGGATGATATCGAATCGGGCACTTCGAGTAGCGAACGAAAGGAGCTGAAGTCATTTTGGCGTCCTGTTTCTTCCGCTTCGGCAATCAAGTCGCGTAGAATAACCATGTACTCGTAGTCTTCGATGCCGTCGCGGAGCATTTCGAAACGTATCGAACCGACAGGCGGGTCGAAAACAGGGCCTTCGGGGCTCCCATTGGCAGCCGCAAGAGGCGGATAAAGAAACCGACCGTCGCCGTTGCCCCAGGGTTGCTTCGTACCCGTTGGAACGCCATATCCGCTCACCCAGCTCATGGGGTCTTCGTAGGGGTTTTGCAGACTATCGGGATAGGCCGTGTGGCTGGTCCAGTAGTTGGTTTGCCACACCAACACGCCATCAATGCCGCGTTCCCAAGTTTGCCAAAGCCACACGCGCATTTCGGTAGCCGGGTGATCGATAAAGAGTGTTGCATAGGGCGCCTTCGGGCCGGTGCAGACATACCACCAGAACCGTTCCCCTTCGGCCCGACGCTTTTCGGCTTCTTCGTGGTTGTATCCCGACGAAATGGGACACCAAATATTGGGGCCGCTGATCAGCTCCGGAGGGATGCGTCCGGCCATGTGCTCCGTCAGCATTCGGTTGATGTCCGGCGCGGCCTCCTTGAGTTTTCGGAAACCGTTCATCACGAATTCGTAGTCATCGGGCGCCGGTTCATCGAACCAGTAAACATAGGCTTTATCGAGCCAGCTTCGCTCACGCAAGTGTTCCTGAGCCGCTTGCGCCCATGCCGTAAAGGCCGCCTGGTACTCGGGCGTATCTTCGCCATAGCCCAGCAGGCTGGGTTCGGTACGGGAATGAAACGTGCCGCCGCCCATCCCTGGAATGGTAATGCGAAACGTGTTGAAATGGTATTCCTCGAAGGCCCGCTTCATGGCGGCATCCCAAGCAGACCAGTCAAAGACGGGTTGGAACACCTCGTCGAAATCCTCGATGTCCAGAGGTTCGAAGGCGTCGGAGATCAGGACGACATCAGCCCCCATGTCCCTAACCTCGATGGCGTCATACCAAACCGTTCCTGTCAGTGAAGCATCATCGCTATATAATGTCGGCCAAAGGACCAGCCGGAAGGTATGGGAGCCCTCCGGGAACTGGGTTACGACCGTTTCAAAAGACCGCCAGGTTCCATCGCCTAGAACCGTCATATCATTATTGCGCCCGCGCAGCCAGTTGCCGTACTCATCATAATGCATAAGGGTAACGAGGAACGCATGTTCGGGTTCGGCAGTACGATAGCGGAAGGCAATCCGAAGCCCCCCTGATGGAACAGGGAAGCTTTCGTCATAGGTGGCATTGATATGACCGCCCTGTTCGGTGGCTTCCACCCGCAATGAAGCCGCACCATCGTAGGCAACTTCGGTATCCCGAGAGCCCCCCTCCCATTTCGGCAAATGGGGCCATTCGTATTGGATCGGGTCCAGCACCGCTGGATCATAGGGCGATATATGATGATCGCTTAGGGCCTGTAGGTAAAGGTCCAAGACCCTGCGCCGATCGGATTCAGACGTCACATTGTGATACTGGAAGGCCAGATTATGATCGAAACCAAAGGCCGTTTCGCAGGTCATGCGATCCGGAAGGGTAAAATCGAAGACCTTCACCCTGAGGGGAACCGCAGCCTGCCAGCCGTCTGCCTCGAGTTGAATGTGGCCGAAATAGGTTCCCTCCGATTGTTCGCGAGGCGTGTGTATCCGAACCCAAAAGGGATGATTCAGATCCGCGTCCAAGCTAAGAGGACCGTTAATGGGCAGTAAGGGATCGGGCCAGGCTCCTACCGCGCCCAGTTCGTCTGTGGGCTGCGAAATAGATACATATCCCACCTGCAAAACCTCGATGGAATCGGCCGGAAGCACATGGCCTGAAAAATCGGTCAAATTCTGGGGTTTGACCCGAAGTCCAGCCAATGGTTCCCTTGGACGCAGGACAAACTGGGCCGCCTCCCGTTCATTGCGAGCGGCCTGAATTCGAATTGCCTGGTCTGTTTCGTCGGGTGCAGGCCGCATGCGGTTGATCTTCCATCCAGATGATGCTCCCCAAAGGGCGACCTCGTCGGATGAATCGGGCAATCGATACCCGTAATCGGCTTCGTAAAGCGGGGAAACGGTGAAGGTGGTTTCCGCCCATTCATGGGGCAATGCATGACCCAAATCGAGTCGCCAGTGCACATCCCCGGTACCGGGGACCTCATAGGGAATCTCAAACTCCAACCGATCTCTCAGTTCCGCCGGCTCAGTGCCGTATACCTCCACTCGTCCATCGCCCATGGTGACCATGATTCGCGGAACCACTGGAATGGCGTCATGCTCACTCATATTGACCAGCTCTACCGTTGCCCTGTTATCTCCGCCCGGCACACAATCGCCGAGAGCGGCAACGATCGCATATACTCCCGTAGGTTCCGAAGGCCGGTACGGCTCTGCGACATAGCGGGTGGCGCCATCCAAATCGCCCGGCGCGTCCTCAAGTTGGGCATGATAGGCGTAGCCGTTAAGCTGGATGGAACCGGGGTCCGAATCGGGCCCCAATTCGTCAGCATCAAGCGCGCGGAAACGAATCATGACATAATCTGCAGGGAAAAGGTTTTCCGGCAAGCTCAGTTCGACCTTCCCGACGGCGTCAAGCGTATCAACGGGCTGCCACTCGCCCCGATCACTGCGGGCTTCGATCATGAGCGCCCCTCCGGTGTAATACCCGATGCTTGCTTCAATCGATGCGTTGGTCTGGCGTACCCCTTCCAGATGATGCCGATATTCAAGGTAACTTCCTGTCCCAAACACCCACCGCGGTCGGTTGAAAAAGCAGTTAAATCGCTCCAATGGACGGGAATGATTGCCCCCTACCCCCATATAAGGCGCATGGAATAAATACCGGTCCCCGTAGACACGTTCACCCTCGCCCAACATCAGGTCCCCTCGTTGACGATAATGGGGACGCGCCTCGTGAAGCTGCACGGCGTCGAAGGCCACCGTTCCGTCCACTTCCCACTGGCCGAAGCGAATGCGCGCCGTGTCGTCGTTCAAGTCGTGGGGCGTCACGAAATACGATGTATAGAAACGCCATTCATCGCCCAGATCGTAAAGGTCGCGATTGGCGAAAAAAGGACCGCTGATGGGGAGGCCGCCGCTCCCTTCCACACGCCGCGCATAAAACTGGAGCCGATAGACGTGCTGGGACTGCATCGGCAACGCCTCGCTTATCCAATAGCTGCTCGATCCGGA
>PWNM01000455.1 GCA_003557825.1 Candidatus Hydrogenedentota bacterium
AAAAAGATCATCATAGACGAAGACTGGAAAGCCCAAGTTCAGCGGGAAAAAGAACAAGCGGCCCAGAAAGCTACTGAGCAGCCTGAGGAATCCGAAAAGGCGGCGCCGGAAGGGCAAAAGCCCGAGGGCGAAGGTCCTCCCGCGACGCCATTCATGCAGTTGGTCCATAGCCTGATGGTTCAGGGAATGTTTGCTCTGGGGTTGATCGCGCCGCAGGACGCCAAACAGGTTACCGTCAATCTTGACGAAGCCCAGATGGTCATCGATATGCTTTCTGCCCTGCGCGAAAAGACTAAAGGCAATCTCGATGCCGAGGAAAGCGGTCAGTTGGACGAAGCCCTCAGCGAACTCCAGCGCATCCACATGGTCCGCTCCCAGCAGATTCAGGAATCCTCCTTCCAGCAGGCAGGGGTTGACCCGAATAACCTTAAAGGAAACACCCCATAGTCCATTTGTGTTGGGGCCGTTAATTCACCGTTGAGGAGTGACCGTAATGCCCGGATATGCCATTGTAGGGATGCAGTGGGGTGATGAAGGCAAAGGGAAAATCGTTGATTATCTAACCAAGGACGCCGACCTCGTCGTTCGACATCAGGGCGGCAACAACGCCGGGCACACCATTGTGGTGGGCGGTGTCCAAACCATTCTTCACATAATCCCCAGCGGCGTTCTTCACCCGGACGCCGTGTGCGTTGTCGGAAACGGTACGGTGATTGATCCGCAAGTCCTCTGCAAGGAACTCGATGCGTTGGATGCGGCGGGCTGTAACTATGCCGATCGGCTCAAAATATCGAGCAGCGCCCACATTATCCTACCCTACCACAAGGCTTTGGATGGCCTGTATGAGCAGTTCCGCGGCAAGGATCTGATTGGTACCACCGGCCGCGGCATTGGACCGGCCTACGCGGACAAGGCCAACCGTATTGGCATTCGGTTTGGCGATCTGATGGATTCGGACCGGTTTGCCGCCAAACTGGACCGGACTCTTCAATACCACAACCTTGTATTGGTTGAAGCTTTTGGCAACGAACCGATTCGCTTCGCCTCAATCTTTGATGAATACTGCGGCTATGCGGAACGACTGCGCCCCTTTATGACGGATACGACGGCCCTGGTTCAAGAAGCCTTGCGGAACGACAAGCGGGTCGTATTCGAGGGCGCCCAAGGAGCCATGCTGGATCTTGACCATGGCACATTCCCCTATGTGACCAGTTCTACGACGCTTTCATGTGGAGCCTGTTCCGGAGCCGGCGTCGGTCCTGCCGATCTGCACGCTGTCATCGGCATCGTAAAAGCCTATACGACCCGGGTTGGTGAAGGTCCCTTCCCCACGGAACTGCATGATGAACAGGGCGATGGACTACGCAAAGCGGGTCATGAATTCGGGGCGACTACAGGCCGGCCTCGACGGTGCGGATGGCTCGATTGCGTGCAACTGCGCCGAGCCGCTCGGATCAATGGGACTACCGCCTTGGTTCTTACCAAACCGGATGTTCTGAGCGGGCAGGAAACCCTTCGCATCTGCACCGGCTACATGATTGATAACAAGGTCACCCAGGAATTCCCCCCACAACTCGAGGTTCTTGAGCAAGTAACTCCCGTTTACGAGGAGCTTTCGGGCTGGAAGGAGGACATCAGCGCCTGTCGGGACTGGGATGAGTTGCCCGAAAATGCGCGGCGTTATTTCGAGCGTATCGCCGAGCTTCTCGATGTTCCCATCGCCATTGTCAGCGTCGGCCCCGGCCGGGAACAAACCATTGTCCATGCTTCCCCTTTCGAGCCTACGTCGGGATGCCTCGCGTAGCTCTCTCCTCTTCTTGGGGGTTTATCTGGACCCCGTGTATATGCTAAAATATGGATTAGTTGGACTGAGGTGGATGTCCTGCGTTGGGACATGCCCGAGTTTTCAAGTACAACAAAAGGAGAATCTAGTGCGTTTCACCAAAGCCATCCCAGCGATAATGCTGGCCGTCGCCATGGTCGTGGCTCCTGCTATGGCGGATGACATCCCCGATCTGGATACCGTCAATGACAAAGCCAGTTATTTCATCGGTACCCAGCTCGGACAACAACTCAGCAGCGAGGGATTGGATGATCTGAACCTCGAGGCCTTTATATTCGGCGTCGAGCAGGCCCTTCAAGGCGAAGACCTCGTGCTAACCGATGCCGAGCTGCAAGAAGCCATGACCGAGTTCTCCCGGATCCAGATGCAGCGGCAGATGGAGCTTGCCCAGCAAGCTGAAGCTGAAGCTCAGGAGTTTCTGGCCGAGAATCGCGAGCGCGATGATGTCGTCGAGACAGCGAGTGGTCTCCAGTATCGCATCATCGAACCGGGCACGGGCGACACACCTTCTGCTGAAGATACAGTCTTAGCTCATTACACCGGGCGCTTGCTCGATGGCCAAGTATTCGATAGCTCTCACCAGCGTGGTGAGCCGGCCACCTTCCCCGTGCATGGGGTGATCCCCGGTTGGACCGAGGCCCTTCAGATGATGCAAGAAGGCGCCACTTGGGAGTTATTTATCCCTGCTGATCTGGCCTATGGCCAACAAGGACGGCCTGGTATTCCGCCAAACTCCCTTCTGATTTTCGAAGTAGAGCTTCTGCAGGTCCAGGATGAGCCGCCACGACAACAAATGCAGTTGGACGATCTTTCGCAAGAACAGTTGCAGCAGATGCTTCAACAGCAATAACCCCAGCAGATAGCTTGGTCTGCTTGCTATTCGAGCCGGCGACTCCTGTACATGGAGTCGCCGGCTTTTCTGATCCAACGGCGCTGGAATTACGCCCCCGAAGCCGGTGTTCTTCGATAGGTCAACCCTTGAAAGGAACGCGTTATGAGAAAGGCCGTTGCTATGACGTTAATAGCCTTCGGTGTAGGCATCTGTGTTTTGGTCGGGATATTGATTGGTCCCGTGCGGTCGGCGTTTGCCGTCGAAGAGCCAGCCTATCGTGTGGTTCAGTCGGGTGACGAGTACGAAATTCGAGTCTATGAGCCCATGATACTGGCCGAAGTACATATGACGGGCGACCATCAAGGATCGCTCAATTCCGGATTTGGCATACTGGCCGATTATATTTTCGGCAACAACACGGACAGGGCCTCCATCGAAATGACCAGTCCGGTCATGCGGCAAGAGGCAAGCTCCTCACGCAAAATCGCTATGACCGCTCCCGTCATGAGTCGGGAATCGGAAGATGCGGGTATGAGCGAAAACACCGAAGGGCACGTGATCACATTCGTCATGCCCGCCGAGTTCACCATGGAAACCCTTCCCAAACCCAACAACGATCGCGTTGTCATACGAGAGGCGCCCGCCAAACGATACGCCGTTGTTCGCTTCTCCGGCCACGCTCGGGAAGGGTTGGTCGAGGAGAAACAAGGCGCGCTGATCGCCGCATTGCAGCAGGACGGACTGGTATGGACGGGCATGCCTATTCTAGCTCAATACAATCCCCCTTGGACGCCCGGTCCTATGCGGCGGAATGAGATCATGCTCGAACTCGAATCCGACGAAAACGACACCAAGAAATAACCCTTAATACCGACCGTACGTTTCGGCGACATGTCGCATTATATGGATGTTTTCCTCCGGCGTGTCGCGAGGTGTTTGGTCCCCCGTTGATAGGATAAACCCTCCCCCCTCCGCAGCATCGTCGATCGTTTTCTTGCATGCCTCCTCTACCTGAGCAGGCGTACCCTGATACATGATCTGCGTCGTGTGGAGATTACCCTTCAAGGCGATGCGGTCGCCAAAGGTCTGCTTAATATCGCGCAGATCGCAATCGCCCATGGGGGGTGGTTCGAGGGGTTCAATGCCGTCGAGATCCGTTTCGCTGGCGGCCATCTCGACCAGACTTCGTTCCACGCCGCAGCAGTGGATGTGTGACAACACCCCATGTTCTTTGGCCAATCGGGTGATCTGTTGCATCCACTCAAGCGTCAAATGGCGGAAGATAGGTTCTGGATTGAAGATCATCATACCGCTGTTGCCGATGAACAGGAAATCCGGTTTCCATTCGAGCATGGCCTTAGCTCGTTCCATCGTCGCCGCGCCCTGCTGATCAATGCGGGCTTTCACGCCCTCCGGATCTTCACAATAGGCATAGGTGTCCTCCGGCCACCATGAAATCGCCGGGAGCGAGATGCATGCCCCCACGATGCCGCGGTCGCCGACATAGGCCCGCGCGTCTTCATAATGCTCCCGACCCGTCTTGTTGTAGGCCGGTGTCACGGTCTCAAAGGTGTCGTGAGACGGCGGCAACCCAATCGAATCGGCCTTGACGATGGCGCTGGGCTCGTTCACGGTATAGACCATGGCGGTATCTCCCCAGTGTCGCTCTCCATGGTGTTCGTAATACCCCCGAACGATGACCTTTTCATCATCTTTGTATACGATGGTCGGTAAGGGATCCTCGGGAAACGGAACGCCGATGCCAAAGAAGGCATCCACGCCGAAATGGGCACAGGCGTCCATGCGGCCTTTCCAAACAGGCGGATCCTGATAGACCAGCATTTCCCAGGAAGGCCGTCCGGATAGGCGGACAGGCATCATTTCCCACATGTCCGGTGCTGCCGGCACATGATCAGGTGGGTCTCCACGCAAGGCCGTCAGTAATCGTTCCCGTGGCGTCATTCCCATGAATAGCGCTCCTCTCTTGGTATGTAAAGCTGGGGGAATGTATCACAAAGGCGTTGAATGCCGCCATTCCTGTTCGAGCATGCATATGTGGGGTATTTGAAATAATTGAATAGCGCTTTTCTCGCGTTCCCTTGATGCCTCATGGTATAATCTTTTGCTAATCGAATCCTGGGAGCCGACTGCGTGTTGGTTCCTATATCCAGATTTGTGGCATGCCGTAGTTTCTTATACGGCCAATGATATGAAGGAGAATCAGTATGAGCGCGAACTCAGTTATTCCACGGCGTCCCTATGGGGACACCGGCATCGAGCTTTCCGTTATCGGGTTCGGGGGGATTGTGGTTACCGATACCGAGCAGGATTTCGCCAACCGCATGGTTGCGGAAGCGTTTGAGCGGGGCATCAACTATTTCGATGTGGCGCCG
>PWNM01000365.1 GCA_003557825.1 Candidatus Hydrogenedentota bacterium
AATTCGACGGCCGCATCCCCTTCGAGGCCGTGCCGAACCGCTTCAACTACCAATTCGAGTTTTGCATGCGCTGTTTTCGCCATGATATCCGTGCCCGGTTCCGTTAACCCCATTATAATAAAATCTTGACAAAATTGCAACCGGCCGCAGCTTTCGTGTTTTGGGGCCTAATTTCCGGCCCGTGCCGGTTCGCTGGCGTGCCGACTCCCGACGCGGTCGCCCGCTCCCGCCCGAAAAAGCACGTCTACCGCGTTTCGCACATATTGCTCATCGGTCAGACCGAAGGTCGCCGAGTCGGGAAAGGTGGCTGCTTCCCGCAACGCCTCGGCCAATTCCTCGAACAACGCCAACCGGGGGGCATCGTCCAACTGGTCTCGTCGGGTCAACGCCTGGAGCGCGATGCGGGCCACTTCGGGGGGCGTATTCTGGCGAAGACGGGCGCAAATGTGGGCAT
This sequence comes from Candidatus Hydrogenedentota bacterium, assembly GCA_003557825.1. Taxonomy (GTDB): domain Bacteria; phylum Hydrogenedentota; class Hydrogenedentia; order Hydrogenedentales; family SLHB01; genus PWNM01. The sequence goes on from PWNM01000365.1 coordinate 455, forward strand.
GTTCGCGAAATGAGTTGTACTTGCCCGCCATTAGCTGTTCGAGATCCGGTTGAGGCGCCTCGTCGATGCGGGCCACGACCGTGTTGGCGGCCAGATCCCCCAGCCGTTGACGGCGTGCGCTGAATAAGCAGGCCACTCCGCCGACGAAGTAGAGGAAGGGCAGCATGTCCACCATCCTCATCAGATTGCGCAGGGCCACCTGAGAGAATCGAAGTTTCATGCCGCCCTCATCGATGACCCGAAGCCCGAGGACCCGTTTGCCCACGGTCTGGCCGTTCCAAAGCCACTCGAGGACCAGTGCATAAAAGACGCGAAAGACAAAGACGGCAAGGAAATATATGAACGTGGTTATGCCGGGGGCCAAAGGAGCAAGCTGGCGGAGGAATGATAGAATCAGACTAAGCGCAAGGGCCAAGATGAACTCATCGATCATGGCCGCCGCGAACCGCATCACGGGACCGGCCAGCGGTTGGGAAAAGACGATGCCCTCCGGCGTCCGGATAACGAGCTGGGGCGTCTTGGATTCCATGCGCTGCTCACCCCCTTCCTTGAGCCGTCGCCGCGTTCTCGGACCGGCCAAACCGGGTAAAAAACAGGTACAACAGCGCCAATTCGCCCACGCCAAAGGCGATCTTGACCCAATAGGGGATATAGGGCTCGTGGAACTGCGAGAAAAAGGCCTCGATAATGCCCGCCCAGATCAGCAAAATCGCGGCTCCGGCAATCAGGGTTACCACATCGGGCGCCAATTCGCGGAATCGGTCCCGCATGGTCAAGGGCGAACCCCAACCGATAAGGCCATGGGCGATGAGGAGCCCGCATTGTCCGGCGATGAAGATAGCTGGTATTTCGACAGCCCCGTGAGGCAGCAACCACCCCAACAGAAAGATCGTCTCGCCTGCCTGGATGAAATCAAAAAAGACCGCCCCCAACATTACCCCGTTCGCAAACAGTACAAGTATGGTTCCGATGCCGTAGGAAATCCCGAGACTCATGGCCAGGATCGAGACCCGGGTGTTGTGGGTCATATAGAATGCGCTCATAGCGGTCATCTGGCCCATGCCCCGGCCGTGCTCTCCCTCCTCTTCCATGGCTACCCGGTCAGAGGGGTCCATCAGGAGGTGGGGGAACGGCATCAGAATGCCTTTGGCGTCCTCATCGATGGCCAGGGCAAATCCTCCAAAAAACGCGCCGACAAGCACCACCACCACGGATAACTGGAAGGCTCGGATATGGCGGCGAAAGGTCTGCGGCAAGGTTTCCAGGAACCATTTGAGGGGGCGGAAGCGGTAGGCATGTTCCCGTCCAGCATGCACCTCGGCGTAAGCACGCGCCGTCAGCGTCTCGAGGCGGCGGCGCAGCTCGGGTTCGGCAGTGAACGCTGTGACCCGGGCCAGATCCGACGCGGTCCGCTGATAGAGGTAATGCAAGCGGCGCAACTCGTCCACGCTCGGTCGGTATGCCGCATCGGCCTCAAACCGATCGAGCATGGCCTCGAGTTCGCGCCAATAGGGCTCCTCTTCGAGCGTGAATCGGTGAATATCGACAATCACAGCAACTGCCTTTGCTTAATGTTAATGTACCGCGAGACCAACTCGACGCATAGCCGTTCGTTTTCGATTAAGGTAAAGGTCACCCCGTGGCGGTGGAGCACCCGTTCGAGCTCGCGCAAATCGTGCCATTGGAAATGCCCGGCCAAATCGCGGTAGATGTCCTCAGGTGTCTCGACATCGGTATCGTGAAACAACGGCCGCGCCTGGGGAGGCGTCATCATACCCGTCAGAACCAGGTGCCGTCGCCCGAGCAGTTCTGCCGCCCGGGTGTAATCCTCGGACAGAACGGGATCGTCGAGATTGGTCAACACAATCAACAACGCCCGTCGGCGAAGCCGTTGCCGCAGGAACGAAGCCAGTTCGCGGTAATCGGGGTTAACCAGCCGGGGTTCGGTGCGGTAGATGGCGTCGCGGCAAATGCCGTAGTGGGCCGTGCCGCTGCCGGCCCGAACAAACTGCCGCACGCGGTCGTCAAACACGGCCACGCCGAAATGGTCGCCTTGTTTTTCGGCGGCCAGGCCCAGGACCAAGGCCGCCGTGAGAAAGCGTTCGAGATGTGAGGTATGGCCCGCGGCGGTCTGGGTTCGTTCCGGCGGTCGACGGGCGCTCAGCCGCGAGGCGTCGATAATCACGTAGATTTCCTGCGTCCGTTCGATGCGGTAGACCTTGGTAATGGGTTGTCCTCGTCGGGCCGTGGCTTTCCAATGGATGTCGTCGAAGCTATCGCCCGGGATGTAGTCCCGCAGTTGGTCGAACTCGCGTCCCTTGCCGATCTGACGTTGGACATGAAGCCCGAAGCTGCCCCGGTGTAAGAACAAGGCCGCCAGATCACGCCGTTCCTCGCGCAGGTTTGGGTAGACCCGGATTTCGCATCGCGTCGGTACCTCCGCTCGGGAGGCCCAAAAACCCAGCGGCGAACGGGTTTCCAAATAGACCGTATCCAGGACGAAGTTGCCCCGGCGCAGGGGAGTGCAGGCCCACGTGAGGGTGGACGTAGATTCGTCTTCGGGAAGCTGTACCTCTCGGGTATCGCCGTCCACCTCGAATACCGCGGGGAAACGCAGCCCCACCCGGAGCTGCCCGCCGCCCTTGGTATGGGCAAGCCGGATGGGAATGGTGGATTCCCGATCCTTGGTCATCCGGATTACATCCGGCAATTCGGTCTCATACTGCCGTGCCCGGCCTTGTGTCACCACGGCATCCCCCAACACCAGCAATGCCAAGGCCAGCACGGCCACCAACGCCATCGGCGAGACCGTCAACCCCATGCCCGCCAACGTAATCAGCGGAATGGCCACAACAGCCGTCATCAACAAGAGCCGGGTCCGGGGCGCCATCATCGGGGTACGGCCACCTCGCGCAGTAGATCCTGGACGACCTCGGGCACGGTCAATCCCTCGATTTCGTATTCGGGGCGCAATACCAGCCGATGGGTCAACACGGCCGAGGCGATCTCCTTCACATCGTCGGGCGTGACAAAATCGCGTCCATCCAACACCGCCGTTACGCGACTCGCTAGGAGCAGCCCCTGAGTCGCACGGGGACCGGCGCCCACCAAAATGCTGTCGCGCATGCGGGTGGCCCGCACGATATCGACCATGTACGCCAGTAATTCCTCCCGGACCGTCACCGCCCGGAACCCTTCGCGGATGCGTTCCAATTCGACGGGGGTGAGCACGGGTTGCACCGCCCCCGAGGCCAGAGTCTCTTCGGGCGAATCGGAACCGAGCATACGTCGGGCCAGGGTTAGTTCGTCGTCCCGCTCGGGGCATGCCATGTTTACCTTGAGCATGAACCGGTCTTTTTGCGCTTCGGGCAGGGGATAGGTCCCTTCGTATTCGATGGGATTCTGGGTCGCAAAGACGGTAAAATTCGGAGAAAGTGCGTAGGATTCCCGGTCAATGGTGACGCAGCGTTCCTGCATGGCCTGCAACAAAGCCGATTGAGTCTTGGCCGGGGCGCGGTTGATCTCGTCGGCCAGCAAAAACGTGGTAAAGATCGGCCCTTTGAGCAGGGTAAAGGCGTTCTGCTGCAAATTGAAGACATTCGTGCCCGTAATGTCCGACGGCATCAGGTCGGGTGTAAACTGAATCCGGGCAAAGTCGCAGCCAAGGACAAGGGCCAACGTCCGCACCAGCAACGTTTTGGCCACGCCCGGCACCCCTTCGATGAGGGCATGGTTGTTGGTCAGGATGGCGATCAGCGCCCGGTCCACGACAGCATCCTGTCCGATGATCACCTTTGCCACTTCCGCCCGCGTTCGTCCGAGCACGTCCTTGAGATAGTCCAAATCCACCGTCACCGTCCGGACTCCTTTCCGCTGTTTGTCGTTGGTGTTGATTGCGCCACTCCGCCGTTGCCGCGGCGCATGCGTTCCGTTACGCACTGAGCCGCCGCTTGGTATCCCGCCACGACGCTGTCTTGTTCCGACTGTACCCTGTGGGCCTTTTCCCGCGCCTGAGCCGCAATGGTCTCGCTGCCGCGAACATGGGCATGAGCCCGCTCCCATTCGCGGACGCATACGTCAAGCAGTTCCCCCGTCGGGATGCTTCGGTCAAGCAACGTCGTGAGACCATCCAGGGCGTCTCGTCCTTCGCGGTCCTCCGTGTCCATCATCCCCCGACGAGGAACCAGGGGTGTAGCGCTTTGCCAGATGAACAGCAACGCCACCAGGGCCAGGCCCACAAAGAAGCCATGGAGTCGATAGTCGCGCATGAGCCGCACTATCCCCGGCCTATCGGCAATGCCCTTGAGGGACTCATCAAATACAATCCGCTCGGCCGGACCGATGACCCAGCTTAACAAAGTCGGCTTCCGTGCTTCGCGGAGGCCTTCATTGCTCAAGAAAAAGGTATCCGTCATGAAAACCAGGCTCCCGTTGCCAATGGACCGCTCGATGATCACGGGACGGGCGTCGCGGGCATACACCGTCTCCCAGTCCGGCCCCAGCTCCGCGAAGTACATGGAGGAGTGCCAAGGGATCGTATCGGGCAACTCGTTCTCGATGGTTCGTTCCACCTCCACAGGCTGGTAGCCATGATCCGGATCGGCAGGAAGCCG
>PWNM01000313.1 GCA_003557825.1 Candidatus Hydrogenedentota bacterium
CACCGCTAGGTTGTTGAAGGCGAAGGAGGAACTTAAGGCAGTTCAAGATGAAATCCAACAGCTATGGGACGAACGGAACAAGCAAGCTGAAGAGCAGTTGAGTGACTAACCAGTCCCGATATTGATACGACCCACGCACCCGTGTGCCAGCGCTGGCTCACGCCCACCCCAATGCCCGGTAGGATACCCATGCCCCACCGGGCTTTTTTTGACCGGAAAACGACATATATTAATGAAGATATCACTTTTATTATGACCTTGGATCGATCCAAGGTCCCCTACTCCAAGCCCGACAAAACAAAGCAGCTATTGGGCTACACCGGCTCCCATAAATTGTGCGGCCAACTCCAGCGCATCATTTGGCCAGTATATCTCAGGGCGGGGGTGACGAAAATCCTGAGCGTGTCCTACATAGTGCTTACAAAATCAGCCTTGGTCGGATTACCATCGACTCCAGCATGGAACCGGTAGAACATGTCAATATCACACACAGGCTGTTAGAATGGCTTTTCTGAAACTACCGTTATGACAGGATACTAAATGGCATCGACTTTAGATTATACTGTACTATAGAGCAACAGCTTGGCATTGGAGCATCCGGATATGAGCAATCCATTTTTCGAACAACCTATTCTGAACTCCCCCTATGCCTATCCTGCTCGGCATTGGGAACTGGATGAACAAGGGCAACCAACCCAACAGATTATCGAGCGCCGCCGTCGTGCGGAATTCATCACGCCCATACCGAAGCCTCGCAAACGCAAAGCAGCAGCAAAGCAGCAAGACCTCGTTTTCGATGAAGGCCTTGGACTTTCTACGCAAGAGCAACAGTATGAACAGACCTCTACCATCATCAATGCGCTACGAGATCAAGTAGACCAATGGCGTGCGCTCCCTACAAGCAAGTGGAATGTCACCCCGGAAACCGCTCGCTTACTTCAGCATTGGCGCCATCATCGTTTTAGCGGCATCCGCCCGTTTTTCTGCCAGATCGAGGCCGTCGAAACCGCTATCTGGTTAACCGAAGTTGCGCCCAACCTGGGTAAAACAGGTCGGGACTTCCTTGCACATATGGAGAATGCCAACGCAGATGCCAATCCGGAGTTAATGCGATTGGCCCTCAAGTTGGCCACGGGTGCGGGCAAGACTACCGTCATGGCCATGATCATTGCCTGGCAAGCTATCAACGCGGCGCGTCGTCCCAATAGCAAGCGGTTCACCCGCGGATTTCTCGTCGTGACTCCTGGCATCACCATCAAAGACCGTCTCCAGGTATTACAGCCCAATGACCCCTACAGTTATTACGAGAGCCGGGAACTGGTTCCCAATGACATGATGCCCGACTTGGAACGTGCCAAGATTGTCATCACAAACTACCACGCATTCAAACGGCGTGAACGCCTGGAACTGTCCAGTGGGGGTCGGGCGCTCCTTAAAGGCAGACATGGTGATGACCTCGACACGTTAGAGACCGAAGGCCAAATGCTTCAGCGCGTCATGCCGGAACTCATGGGTATGAAAAACATCCTAGCGCTCAACGACGAAGCCCATCATTGTTACCGCGAGAAACCCGGCGACCCCGATGAAGAGGATCTGAAAGGCGAGGACCGGAAAGAGGCGGAGAAAAACAAGGAGGCCGCTCGACTCTGGATTTCCGGACTCGAAGCAGTCAACCGTAAGCTGGGTCTGGCCCGGGTTATTGACCTCTCGGCAACACCTTTTTTCCTGAGGGGTTCGGGTTATGCAGAAGGCACTCTGTTCCCTTGGACCATGACCGATTTTTCCCTCATGGACGCCATCGAATGCGGCATCGTAAAGCTACCTCGCGTCCCCGTAGCCGATAACATCCCCGGCGGAGAGATGCCCAAGTTTCGCAATCTATGGGAACACATTCGCCATCGCATGCCCAAAAAAAGCCGAAGCAAAACAAAAACACTGGACCCGCTCAGCCTTCCCGTGGAACTACAGACCGCCCTGCAAGCGCTCTACGGACATTACGAGAAAACCTATGACCTTTGGCAAAAAGGCGGCATTCGGGTTCCGCCCTGCTTCATCATCGTGTGCCAAAACACCTCCATCTCCAAGCTCGTGTACGATTTTATCTCCGGCTTTCATCGAGAGAACGACGAAGGGTCAACAAGCTTCGAACAGGGCCGCTTGCCCCTGTTCCAAAACTACTATGAATACGGTAATCCGATCCCGCGGCCCCGCACGTTACTTATCGACAGCGAACAATTGGAGTCCGGTGAAGCCCTGGACAAGAATTTCCGCGATATAGCGACAGAAGAAATTGACCGATTCCGCCGTGAAATAATCGAACGCACCGGCGACCGCCACCAAGCCGAAAACATCAGTGACCAGGAACTACTTCGAGAGGTTATGAACACGGTCGGTAAAGAAGGCCGTCTGGGTGAATCCATTCGGTGCGTCGTATCCGTATCCATGCTCACCGAAGGCTGGGATGCCAGCAATGTTACCCACATCCTGGGCATTCGCGCATTTGGTACCCAGTTGTTATGCGAACAGGTCATCGGTCGGGCCCTGCGTCGGCAATCCTATGACCTAAACGAAGACGACCTGTTCAACGTCGAGTATGCCGACATTCTGGGGATTCCTTTCGATTTCACTGCCAAGCCCGTTGTGGCCCCCCCGCAACCGCCACGTGAGACCGTGCAAGTTAAAGCCATGCGTCCTGAGCGGGACCATCTAGAAATCCGTTTTCCCCGTGTTCAAGGATACCGCGTGGAATTGCCGGACGAGCGGCTCACGGCCACATTTAACGAGGATTCCATATTCGAATTGACGCCCGAAGTGGTAGGCCCGTCCATCACCAAAAACGCCGGGATTATTGGTGAAGACGTGGACCTAAGCCTTGAACATCTTGAAGACATGCGCCGTTCCACGCTGATTTACCGCCTAACCCATCGCTTGCTCTATACCAAGTGGCGTGATCCAGGCGAAGACCCCAAGCTGCATCTGTTCGGTCAACTCAGGCGCATCGCCAAACAGTGGCTCGATACATGTCTAGTCTGCAAGGGCGGAACATATCCCGCTCAGTTGATATATCAAGAATTGGCCGATATGGCATGCGAACGCATCACGGCCGCCATTACCCGGGCCCATGTAGGTAACCGTCCTGTTAAAGCGGTCTTGGACCCATACAACCCCACAGGGTCCACCATGTACGTCAATTTCACCACGTCCAAACAGGACCGATGGGAAACCGACGCCCGGCGGTGCCATATCAACTGGGTGATACTCGATAGCGATTGGGAAGCCGAATTTTGCCGCGTAGCCGAATCCCATCCCCGGGTTCTGGCCTATGTGAAAAACCATAACCTCGGACTGGAAGTGCCCTATCGCTACGGCTCCGAGGCCCGTGTGTATATCCCCGATTTTATCGTCCTGGTCGACGACGGCCATGGTGACGAAGACCCCCTGCACCTGGTGGTCGAAATCAAGGGCTACCGTCGCGAAGATGCCAAAGAGAAAAAAGCCGCTATGGAGACCTATTGGGCTCCCGGGGTGAACAACCTCAAGAGCTACGGCCGATGGGCCTTTGCCGAATTCACCGAGATATATACCATCGAATCCGATTTCGCAGAAAGGGTGGAAGCGGAGTTTGAGAAGATGATTGATGAATTCTGCGCCCAAGGGACGGCGCAGATACTCGCTGGAGGAGGAGCAGTGTCGCAATGATTGAATGTATGTACGGACTAAGTGCCGCCATTGTCGTTGAAGATGAGTGGGGAGTTGACGACCCAGATAGGACACTCGCTGCACCAAAGCATTCCATCCGGCAAAGGCATGCTGTTGAATTTTCTGCAGAATGTGCTATAATTCATGTGGAAGATATGTACATCCGCCCCTTGGCAGTAGCCCCGCTCCTCGACATCCTGAGCGGCGGCGACCCCCTGGGGCTTCTTTTTTTCGCGGGAGGTGAACAATGTTCCCCCGTGTAGCGATCCTCATCGATGGTGGATTCTTCCTCAAGCGGCTTCCATCGCTTCAGCCCTATCCGTCAAACGGGGACAAGGTTACCCACATTGTCAAGAGCCTCGACTGGCTGATCACCGCACACCTCAAGAAGATCAATGAGACGGTCGGGCTACCCGAGCCATGGGCCATGCTCTACCGTATCTTTTACTACGATGCCACGCCATATCCGGACAACGCCCATCTCCCCATCTCGAAGCGAAACATCAAGTTCGGCGTCAGCAAAGAGGCCAAGCTGCGGGAAGGTCTCTTTGCTGCCCTTCGGCGGAAGCGCAAGTTTGCCTTGAGATTGGGGCATGTCAGCAGAGAAAAAGGCTGGACACTCAAGGAAGGCCGTCTGAAAGCGCTTCTGTCCGGCCAGTTGATGATTGACGCCCTTCAAGACAGTGACTTCGAGTTGGGTCTCCGTCAAAAAGGCGTAGACATGCGTATCGGTCTGGACATTTCCTCGCTAGCTTTCAAGAAGCAAGTTGACAAGATCGTTCTCGTTTCCGGCGACAGCGATTTCGTGCCTGCCGCCAAGGTCGCACGCCGCGAAGGGATCGAGTTTATCTTAGACCACATGTGGATTAACGTAAGCGACACGCTCTTTGAGCATGTTGACGGCACGTGGAATGGCCTAAACAAGAAGGGAAATACGAGTGACGCGCAAGAGCAGTAAACCGTCCAAGCAGCCCAAACAAGTCGAGTCGCTCACCCACACCGATGCGAAGCGGCCGAACATCCCCACGGTCGAGCATCAATCCGTCATGCGGGACGAGGAAAAATCGCCGATTCAGTTGGCCTACGAACGACGCAACCGCGACCTCGACCCCCAACTTGTCTGGCGCGGAAAAGACGAGCAGGACTGGTCCGACCTTATCGTTCAGGCCCCGCCCGTATACATCCAGGAAAAAGTCCATCCCAAGGTCTTAATCGACGATTTGCAGGCAGCGGTCAGCGGCCAGAGACCCGCTCACGATGACGAGGAGCAACTGGATCTGTTCGCCGATTTCAACGGCCTTCCCGAGCATGTGGACAAGACGGAGTTCTACCAGCACGAGGCCAACTGGTCCAACCG
>PWNM01000488.1 GCA_003557825.1 Candidatus Hydrogenedentota bacterium
AATATGCCCACTGATTCCGATGGCGTCGGGGTATTTCTCAAACACAAGGTGCTATTCGGTCCCGGCAAGGCCGCCAACGCGGGCGGCGTGGCTGTCTCAGGATTGGAGATGGCCCAAAACGCCCAGCACACCATATGGACTCGAGACGAAGTAGATGATCGGCTCAAGATCATCATGCGCGCCGTCCACACGCAGGCTTTCGAGGCCGCCGAGGAATACGGACAGACAGGTAATTACGTAGCGGGCGCCAATATCGCCGGGTTTGTCAAAGTGGCTGATGCCATGCTGGATCAAGGAGTCACCTAGTCCAGTAGGGGCTCATCAATAGACGGACCACGGGAAGGAATCAACCCGATTCCTTCCCTTTTATTTTATGCGACGGAAGCGACTCCCAGAGCCTTTTTATCTACCACCTATTGTGGTTTTCATAGCTTGCGCGTTGCACAAAGCAATATGCTATGATGCCCATTATGTGGCATAACCCACGGAAGGAGACGTCACGTGTTTGACCAGCTTGAAAAACATGCCGAGACCTTGCGCAATACCAATGCAGGGTGGGTGAGCCGTCGCGATGCCGCCGACGATCTGGGGCGCATTGCCGCGTATGCGCTTGTGGCGCTCCGTGAACATCAGGACGAGATGGACACCGACGTACGGCGCTCCATCGACAAAGCGCTTGCTCAGGCCAGTGCGGCCTTAGCGGGCATAAAACCCGAAATATCCAAAAGCCCTCGATTGTACACCTTGGAGGAACTGGTGCGCGCCTGCCAGAAGGAAGGTTCACGCGAGATATCGCCCTATGGCGATGGGTATGTAGTTGAGGTCACCTTGCACAGTGGCCGAAAACAGCGGGTCTATGTCGAGCCGTTTACCCGGAAAGACGGGCTCAAGCTGGTGCGGGTGTATACCTATTGTGGCGCATACACCCCGGAGACCGCGGGATGGGCGCTTCGGGCCAACATGAAAATGGCTCAGGGCGCGTTGGCTGTTACCACACACGAGGAGCAGGAGTGCTTCGTCTTGACCAATTGTTATCTGAGCGGTGAAGTAACCCCGGCGGAACTCAAGACATCGGTGAAGGAAATCGCATTCTACGGAGACTGGATGGAGGAAAAACTCGAAGGGGGTGACACCCTGTGACTGCTTTTACTCAACTAATCACAGATGATCGCGATGCCCTGGTAGAAGCATTACGAGAAGGTCAGGGTAAGGGGTCTGTGTTACGCGATGTGGATCTCTCCGGATGTGATCTACAGGGAGTCGATCTTTCCGAAGCGCGTCTCTCCCGGGCAAACCTTCGGGGCGCGAACCTTGAAGGGGCCAATCTACGAGGTGCTTTTTTGGACTCGGCCAATCTGCGTAATACGAACCTATCGGCTGCCTGCATGGAGTTTGCCGTTCTTGGGGCGGCTGATCTATCTGATGCCGACTGCAGCAAGGCCGATCTACGCCGGTCCAACATGGTAGGAATCGACGCCCAACGGGCCGTGTTTCGCGATGCCCAGTTGTACTACTCACGCCCTGGTAACGGCGACTTTCGCGAAGCGGATTTCACTGGAGCAGACATTCAACGGGCCATCTTTCGACGTGCGAACCTGGCCGGAGCCAACTTGAGCAACACGACAGGGACGGCCAATCTCGATCGGGCGAATCTGGAGGGAGTGACGCGATGATTTTTACTCATTTCCTGACCGCTTCAAATGAAAGCAATGCTTTCCTGGTTGCTTGCGAGACTACTCGGAAAGCGCTACTCGTCGATGCAGGAGCCTTTGAACCGGCCATTGCCGAGTTCGTTGATGAACATGGCCTGACGCTCGAGACGGTCTTCATTACCCATGGACATTATGATCACACGGATGGTCTCGATGGGCTGGTCGCTCGGTATCGGCCCCGCATTGTTGCGCGACAAACACCCTGTGCCGGACACACAGCGGACGTTGTGGGGCATGGGGATACGGTTTCGGTGGGCAACCTGAAAGGCACGGTACTCGCCACGCCGGGACACACGCCAGATATGGTCTGCCTCCATTTCGACGGCATGGTTTTTACCGGAGATGCGCTGTTCGCAGGCTCGGTGGGCGGCACATCGGGAGCCACCGCCGAACAGCAGCAGCTTGATGCCATCCGCAAACATATTTTTACGCTACCGCTCGAAACCGAAATCCATACCGGTCATGGCCCATCGAGTACCGTTTCCATCGAGAAGCAGTTCAACCCCTTCTTTGTTGAGTGAACTGCGGCGCTGTTAGACCGGTAATTCAAAGCCTTCTCGTCGGGGACGTGATAACAGAGCATTTCCTTCGTCGCTGTTGGTAAACCGTTCCGCTTCGGGGTCCCAAATCAGGGGTTCGTCTACGCGCCCCAATTTGCGGGCGATGTAAGTCAAGATACAAATGGTAGTACTGCGTTGTCCGGCCTCGATATCAGCCGCGCATTTCTCGCGAGTTTTGATGCATTCGATCCAGTTTTCGATGTGAGGTTGCGTTTCGGGAACTGACAGCGGTTCGGGACGATCGTCGGCGGCCATCAGGTCTTCACGATCGGACGAAACGCGATCGCGATTTACTTCGATGCGACCTTCGTCTCCGATAAAAATACATCCCAAGCCTGGAGCGCGATCGCCATCAAGCCGGAGCAGCAACTCAACGCCGGAAGCGTACTTCATGCGGACCCGCGCACGGGGTCCATGGACATTGCGTACCATGTGATAAAATGGAGCGCCTGCTTCATCGGGCCCGGGTTCCCGATCGGTGAAATTGCCGGCAGGTTTCTCCTCTACAGGCTCCTCCAAGACGACCTCGACGGGTCCGGTGTCATCCGTTCCCAATCCGCGCTGTACCTGGTCATAACTGTGGGTACCCCACCCTGTAATGCCGAAACTCATGCCCCCATTATCGTAGGCTTCCCACTGGTCCCACCTGGTGTGAATTTGGGAGTGATAGGGCCTCAGTGGAGCCTGATTGGTCCATACATCCCACCAGTCTGCGCGACCGCCCTCCGGCAACTGTTCTTCGGGATAATCGGGCCACGGTCGAGGTCCGATGAAATTTGGCGCTAGAACAGTTCGAACCGTCCCGATGGCTCCGTCTTGAACCAAATCGCTGGCCCACGTATTTAGCGGAATGGTGCGTTGTTGGCTGCCGACCTGCGTAACCCGGTCGTGTTTGCGGGCGACATTGACCATATCCCGGCCTTCGGCAATGGTCAAGCACATGGATTTTTCGATGAACACATCCAACCCTGCGGCCATGACCTCACAGGTTACCCATGCGCGCGCATGCGTGGTGGTTACGACCATGACGCCGTCGAGTTGTTCCTTGTCAATCATTTCGTGGAAATCGAGATAGGGCGCACAGCCATGTTCAGCTCCCATGCGATTCATGAAATCGTCAACGCGCGGCTTAAAGCAATCGCATACGGCGGCGATTTCGACACCAGGCAACGGGAATGTGGTCTGGGCCAATTGCCTGGCTCGGCCACCAAGTCCGATAATCCCAATCCGAACGCGTTCATTGGGACCGGGGCCGTTAATGCCCAATGCCCGTGTCGATGCGATTAAAGGAAAGAGCCCAGCCGTCGTTCTTAGAAAATCCCTGCGGTTCATCATAATACGCTCTCCATGTGTTTACTGCCTCGCAGTCTATCACAGTTTGGATTATTCATGTAACGCCTGTCTGAATCGTTCGATCTCATCGGTTTCCACATACCGCCATTGGCCCGGTTCGAGATCACCAATGTGCAGATTGGCAATGGCGACGCGACGCAGCTCGTAAGGGGGATAGCCCACATGAGCCAACAGACGATTGACCCGACCCGCGCGGCTCTCAAGTAGAACCACACGAACCAATGTGGTGCGTAGGCCCGTGTTTAATATGAGCACCCTCGCACGAACAGGACGAGCGCCATCCAGAACGATCCCATCGGCCAATCGTTTGACCACATCATCGGACATGATACCTTCTACAGAGGCGAGATAGGTCATCTCGAGTTGGCGGTCCGGTTGGTTCAGTTCGAGAACCAGGTCACCATCATTGGTCAACAATAGAGCCCCCTCCACCGCCATGGGAAGGCGACCCGCCGGAAAGACCCGTGTCTCAAGACCCTCAAGGCAATCAGCAATCGTATGTCGCCCGGCGGAATCCCCTATGCTGCTCACCACGTCTCGTGGTTTATTGAGTAGAATATAGATAGAATGATCGACGGAAACCTGTTTCCCGTCAACCATTACTGTATCAGCGCCCAGGGTTACGATATCGCCGAAGTTTGCCGGTTCCCCATTAATCAAAACCCGCCCTTGGGCGATGAGGCGCTCTGCATCGCGACGCGATCCTGCCCCTGAAGCGGCGATATACTTCTGAATACGAATAATCTCAGTCATGCTCCATATCCGTCTTCACATGCAAGCATCAGTATACCCGACTGCCGGTCACCCCTTCATGCATGGCCAATGGCAGCTCGAGCCAGTCATTACGAATTGGAATGAAGCATCGCGGCAAAAGCTGCTTCCAGCTCGGGGTACAGAAAGGAAAACCCCGTTTCATTGAGCTTCCGCGGGATAACGTTGGCGCTGGACAGAAGCAGCGCATCGGCCATTTCGCCTACCATAAGCCGCATAGCGGTGACCGGTACGGGAATCACAGCAGGCCGGGACAATGCCTTACCCAAGGCCTTGGCGAATGCAGCATTGGTCACGGGGTTGGGCGTTGTGGCATTGACAGGTCCGCGCGTATTGGGATGTTCTAATGAATGTCGAATGGCTCGAACGGCATCTTCCAAGGCAATCCAGCTGATGATCTGCTTCCCCGATCCGATCCGCCCCCCAATGCCAAGCCGGAAGGGCGGTAACATCCGCTTCAACGCGCCCCCGTGGGGGGAAAGGACCACTCCAAATCGTAGGTTGACTACGCGAATGCCCCGCTTAACCGCAGGCATACAGGCTGCCTCCCACGCCTGGCAAAATTCCGGTAAAAAACCCTCGCCCGGCCCGGAATCTTCATCAAGGAGTTCGTCGCCCCGGTCTCCGTAGTATCCAATAGCCGAGGCAC
>PWNM01000572.1 GCA_003557825.1 Candidatus Hydrogenedentota bacterium
CCACATTCAGACGAGCATCGTGAAACCAGATCCGATCAACACGGATTTTCGTTTCGGTTGGTGGATTTGGGGCAATACGAAGTGTTCCAAAGGCCACCGGCTCGATGCCCAAGAAGCCCATGGGCCACGCCCCAAAAACAAGGCCGCTTTCAATGAATTCCTCGTCCAACCCCAATCCGCCGGACGTACCACCGCCTTGGAGCGAGCCATCACGCTCGTCCACGATGGGATGATCGGCCATGGCATCGCCTCGGTAGTAATCGCGATAGAACTGACCGCCCTCGCCCCCATGCTCCAGAACATCCCTGTGCCAGTCCATAATGGCGAGCCAACGTTCCCATGCATTATCGGAATCGTAGACCGCGATGCGACAGAGCAGGTCGTAGTAGGAATGGAAGAGCACTGCGCCGCCATCTTGAATCTGATCGCCAAACCCGAGATCCGTCCATACTTGCTTACCAAGCGTCCATGCCCACAGGTACCAATAGGTGTTCTCCAGGGTGCTGAAACGGGGCGCAAAACGGAATAGGAAGATATCATCCCCTTGGGAGTCGTCGCCTTCAATCGTACGTTCACCGCTTATCCAGTCCATGATCGATTGCGCGCGTTCCTCGGGCGCTATACCTGAGGTAATGAGCATTTGATTCTGTAAGGTGTAGCCAAAATCCTTTAACTCGCCTCGGGCATCTACAGAGAGTCCGTATCGACCCGTATCCTCGTTCCAGAAGGTCGCGTTGATCGCTTCGCGAACTTTTGGAGCCAAGGCGCGCAGGGAATCTGCGGTTTCGTTATAGGTGATCTGCGTCTGGTTATCGGGTCCGACAACACTCGGCATGGGACGTTGCAACTCCGGGTGAGCCGCCGCCAACTCCTCAATATCCGCCATGGCAAGAAGGGCGTCGTGGAAATGGATATTCGGTTCGAGCGCCAAGGGACCCACGGCAAGGATATCCATATAGCCGTCGCCAATGCTCCGTCCAATAATAACCTCGCCGTCATCGTCCAATGGCGTGCCTTCATGACCGACAAAGAACTCGCCTACGTCCAGCAGCCCGGCACGACCGTTCAGGCGCTCGAGCATGAACACCATCGAGCGGCGAAGATCATCAAGCTTTTCCCCAATCAACTCGAGATCCCCTGTCCACCAGGTGAAATCGCGCACGGCAATTGTGAAAATCGGATTGTTAACTGCTTGACGGCTATCGTAATTGAGACGCAGGAAATCAAGAGCGCCGTCAAAGGGTTCGTCTGCACTCCCATGGGGAAACACGACACGCAGGCCCGTTATCGTTCCGTCCCATTTCGGATGCAGATGCATGGGAAAATAAAGGCGGTGACGTGCCCCTTCTTCCACACTGGTGAGCGGTACGGTCGCATCTCCATAGGACGACACCCGTTTGTACTCGTCGAATTCCGGTTCGTCCGCCGTCGTAAACTCAATGTAAAATCGATGGGCCTCATCGGCCTGTTGTTCCGAGATGCCGTGCCAAGCCACTTGGAGATAGATAAATGGCGCATGAAACGCATCGGCCTCAAAAGGCGGCGACTGTAGAAAGGCCGGATCCTCGTGCATGGCAAATGAGATGCTTCCGTTTTCGACGGCCGTAATGTCACCATTATGAATGGTCCAGCCTTCCACGGAATCCCCGTTCCATTCCCAGCCAGTGCTGTAATTGTGACTCTGAGGGTATTCCGGGAAAGCCCAGCCGTGGCCAAAATCGGTCATGGGGGGCGACGTCGGAGCCACTGGGTTATTGTGGGCTGTCCAAGCATAGCCAAACCGGTCCACTGTTGCAGCCATCATATGCCCTTTGAAGGCTGCATGGCGGTCAGTGTGCCACGACCTTGGCTCAGGTGAAAACCACATATACTGGGGGTTATTCCACAACCACCAAAGGGTCAATCCTCCGCCCACCGGCGGCCCTGAGTCCAACCGAAGCGGATCGTCTACGATTCGCAGATGCCTTCGAAACAGGTCCATCGCCAATGTGTCACGCTCCGCATCGTCGCTTTGGAATGACGGCAACGGCGACATATCGGGCGTACTACCTGACGCAAATTCTGCGAAAGCCATCATCGAAATTAGAACGGCCCCCAAGCACTTCATAGAAATCTCCTCCATACGATACGCTTGACACATGATACGGCGAGTATAGCACGTGAAGCGTTATAAGCAATACCAGGAGTTCCCCCAAAAATCTACCGGACCACCTGGTCAGGATAATAACTTCATCCAAGACAAAGACTTACATCAATATCAAATGATTTTTTGGGGGAACTCCTGGCAAAAAGCCCTTGATTCTTTTCATACCCTATGATACAATCGTTTGTCATAAAAGGTGTGGGCCTTTGCATTGCGGGCCGGTTGAATGGGAATGGAGTTGACAAACAGAAGAGGAGATTGGCTATGAGAAGGGTAGTGTTTCAGGTCACATGTGTGGCGCTGTTGGCGTTTGCGCCGGTGGCGATGGGGCAGGTGTTCTATGTGGATGTGAACGCGACGGGCGCCGCGGACGGGGGTTCGTGGACGGATGCGTTCACCGAAATTCAAGAGGGTGTCGAAGCGGCGGCCGCCGCGGGCGGCGGCGAGGTGTGGGTCGCGGAAGGGATGTACTCGCCCGTCTGGATGTGGGATGACCCAGTGTACAGCGATATTATCCTGCTGGGCGGTTTCGCAAGTGGCGACACCATTGACGACCGCGACCCCGAGAGTAAGGTGGTGGTCATCGACGGCGGCGGGGGGACCCGCTGCATGGTGGTGGGGGCTGAGCCGCTCCAGAACGTGCTGATCGATGGGTTCACGCTGCGCAACGGTTTCGATGACACTTGGATGGGGGCCGGTCTGCTCATCCAGAACCTGGATGCTACCAATGCGTTCAGGAACATCGTAATCCAGTCGTCCCACGCGGAGGATGGCGCGGATAGCGGCGGCATCGGCGCCCATGTGTCGGCGGCCGAGCTCGAGAACATCCTGGTTGAGGACTGCACCTCGTCAAGCCACGGCGGCGGCATCGGGCTCCACGGCTGTGACGGCATGGTGCTTACGAATGTCACCGTCCGCAACTGCACGGCAGCCGACGGGTCCGTCGGTGGCGCCGCCGTCGTATGGGGCGGGAATGTCACGTTCATCGGATGTACATTCGAGAACAACTCCGCGGGGTGGGCCGGTGGCGCCCTCGGCCTTTGGACCGGGGGCAACTACACCGTAACGGACTGCACATTCACGGACAACTCGGACGGAGGCACGGCTTTCAACAACGGTGGCGGCGGCATCTACGCGGAAGAGAGCACCGTCAACATCACGGGCGGTCTGTTCACGGGCAACGCCCCGACCGCGGTCTTCTTCCACAATCAGTCGCGGGGTTCGGTTGTGGACAGCGTGTTCATGGACCAGACGGACAGTGGCGTGCTCTCGGTCTCGGACGTGGCTGCGGACGAAGCGGTGAACATCATAAACACAGCGTTCTTCCGCAACGTGACCAGCGCGAACAACGGCATATACCACGCCGGATTCGGCAACGGCTCTGTGAACATCGTGAACTGCACTTTTGCGCACAACGACGGCTACGACGGGAATGACGGGACCATTACGGTGTGGGGCGACGCAGACGGCGCGGCGGTCACAAACATTCTCAACACCATCGCCTGGGACAACAATCTGGAACAAGGTGTGGACACCTATGCGGATTGGGCCGGCGGCCAGGCCACGACGGTGAACTATTCGCTCATCGACAGCGGATGGGATATTGCCGAGGGCACGGACAACCTCTCCGAGGACCCCTTCTTCGTCAACCCCGACGACTTTGACCTGCGGCTGCTGGTCGGGTCGCCCGCGCTGAACGCCGGCGACGGCACGGACCCGCTCGTGCCTGAATTCGACTTCATGGGCACCCCGCGCGACCCGGTATCGCCCAGCATGGGCATCTACGAGGAAGGTGTTTCGTCCGTTACTATCCCGGACATGAGCGGATTATCGCAGAGCGCCGCCATCGCCGAACTCGAGGAGCTTGGTCTGGTGGTCACTGTCTACGCGCAACACCACGAAACCGTGCCCGAGGACGAAGTCATCGGCACGAACCCCGAAGTCGGCGCTCTCCTTGCGGAAGGCGGTTCGGTGGAACTGCTCGTATCACTTGGGCCGGAAGAGGCTGTCCATGTGCCGGTCGCGGGGCTTGCCGCGCTGCTTTTGCTTGGCATGGGCCTTGGCGCCCTTGCCTTGCGCCGGGCTCGCGGATAGAATGCTCCGGCCAGGGGTGACAAAACCCGGGCTCGGTCGTATGTAGTGTCCCGGCGTCCTCTGACGGTCGATGATGCAGCGAGTACTAGGCGCCGCAGACGCAATCCGTGTGCGGCGCCTTTTTACTACTGCAGGGAACACAGGCTGCCATGGAGCAGAAACAGTAAGGGAGTATCTCTGATGAGCATGAGTAGTAGAATCGTCCCGGTTACCTTCTTGAGAGCTATCCCCGTGGTACCGCTTATGTGCCTCGTGATCGTGGCAAGCGCCGCGGGCGAGAATGCCCTTATCGAAATGCCAGCCACCGAAGTCGCCAACGCCGGATTCATCGGCTTCGGCGCGGAGTGGGATAGTTACCAGTACGTGGGGTACGGCGTGACGGATGCCGATTTCAAGGTCATCAAGAACCGTTTGCGGTATATGCGCCTGCCCATGGCGCGCATCATGATGCTCACCCGGTGGTGCTTCCCTGACGGTTCCACGTATGACTGGAACACGCCGAGCATGCAGATGCTGTACCGGCAACTGGACATCTGCCAGGAACTCGGCATCACGGTTAACCTCACCGACTGGGGCGCCGAGGTTGAGTGGACCACCGCCCCCGGCATCGAGGGTGTCGAGGATCCGCTCTACGCGGAGGTTATTGGCACGTATCTGGACTATCTGGTGAACGAGCGCGGTTACACGAACATCAAGTACTTCACGGTGACAAACGAACCAAACTGGCAGGTCGGCGACTGGGACAGGTGGAAGACGGGTTTCCTGAACGTGGCAGCGGAACTTGAGGCTCGAGGATTAGACCAGCACATAACGCTTGTCGCGTCCGACACGACAGCCGGCGACAGCGACGTAAGCGACATTGAGCCTTGGCATGTGAGCGCCGTGGACGAACTCAGCGACACCGCCGGAATGTACAGTATTCACCACTACGGGAAGCGAGCCCGTGTCCGGGACGGCTGGCGCGAAGGCCCGTGGTTCAACCGCCGGGACGAAACTTTTGAGAACTGGTGGCGTGCCCGGTGGGACTACGTCAGGGAGAACGACCCGGACGGCGCGGCCAAACCGTGCATCGTAGGCGAAGCGGGCATGGATGACGACGCCAATCACCCGAGCGGGTCTCCCTACATCGACGACTACGACTATGGCGTGTTCATGGCCGATTATGCAGTGCAGGCGACCCGGGCGGGCAGCGCGGCGGTCTTGGCGTGGATGCTCTGCGACAACGCCCACGAAGGCTTCTACTGGGGGATGTGGACCAACAGGGAACAGGGCATGCAACTTCGGCCCTGGTTCTACCCCTGGGCGCTCCTGTCGCGATATTTCCCCTCGAACGCTACTGTGTACGCGCCGGAGCAACCGGACGACATCCGCGTGCTTGCCGCGGAGGCGGCCGGGAGCTGGAGCATGTGCCTTGTCAGCAGGCGGGACGAGACGGCCGCCGTCACGGTTCAGACGCAGCAAGGCGCCCAGGCCCGTTTTGCTGAATACCGCTACGCTGAAGACGAGCGACCGGCGGACGGCCAAGGATTCCCCGTTCCATTCGCCGAACACGAAACCGACGCGGAGGGCAGGCTATCCCTGGACTTGCCGGCTGAGTCGGTCGTGGTGCTGAGGTCCGTTGTGCTGGCACCGGACGTGGTGGGTCTGCAACGGCAGGAGGCGGAATCAGCCATTGTCGGCGCGGGCATGGCAATAGGCGAGATAACGTTGGAGCACAGTGACACCATACCCGAAGGCAGTGTTATCCGCCAGGACCCCAAGCCGGGCGCTGGACTGACGGAGGGCGCCACGGTGAGCATTGTCGTGTCGCGGGGTCCGCTGCACATGCCCACCGCCGGTATTGCGGCGCTGATTTTGGGCGGTCTGGGCCTTGGCGGCCTCGCCTCGCGCAGCGTTTGTAGACCTCGCAGGTAGCCGGCCGAGGAAGAACCGAGCGGAACCGTTCTACCCCTCCGTTGAACGGCGTTGCAACCGATTGTAATATAAGGTTTGCGGAACGAACATAGGGAGAGGAATGCATACATGGTCACGCTCAAGGACCTTGCCAAAGCGTTGAACCTGTCGCCGCCCACGGTTTCGCGAGCCCTGCGGGACAGTCCCCGGGTGAACATCAGGACCCGGGAACGTGTGAAGCGGCGCGCGCGCGAAGCCGGCTACGTGCCAAATCACGTCGCAAGCGGACTGAAGACCAGCCAGTCACGGACCATCGGCGTGCTCACTCCCTCCATAAACATGTCGTACTGGGCCACCATCCTTGAAGGCATCGAGGAGGAGGCGAACCGGCAAGGGTACAGCGCCATCATCGGCATCACCGTCAACGCGGAGGAAGAGCGCGCCGTCAGTGCCAATGTTACCAGTATGCTTCAGAAGCGCGTAGATGGCATCATCCGGATCTCCCATTTCACCGATTACTCGGAGGAGTTGATGACCCAGATGCGTGGCAGGGGCATCGCGCTCGTGGATGTCGAGTTTGACGGGCTCCGCCCCCCCACCGACCGTGTCCGGGTCGAATGCGACAACCATGCTGGGGCCTACGAGGCGACGCGACACCTTATCGACCTCGGGTACCGCCGCATCGGCCGCATTGACGGGCCGGTGGAAATCTCCATGATTGCGCGGCAACGGCGCACCGGCTTCCTCGATGCAATTGGGGATTACGGCCCCTCTGCTCCTGAAGTGGCCTTTGTGCAATGCGGGTTCGATTTCGACACGGGACTGGAGGCGGCGGAACAGTTGCTGGGGCAGCTTGAGCCGCCCCTGGCCATAGTGGCCTGTTCGGATGAGGTGGCATGCGCCGTCTTCCGCGTGGCTCACCTCAAGGGGCTGCACGTGCCCGGCGACCTGTCCATCGTGGGGTTCGGGAACCGCGAGATCTCTCGTGTCCTGCCTGCGCCGCTGACAACAGTGGAAGTCCCCGCCATGGAGAGCGGCCGCTTGGCATTCAGGCAGTTCCTGGAACAGATGGATGAGACGGATACCCTCCCCCGACGCATTACACTCAGTACGCGCCTGCTGGTCCGTGAGTCAACCGGCCCGGCACGCTGATTTCATCTTTGGCCCTCATGAACGTCTCGCTGTCCCGCAAAAGACAACCGTTTGTATTCTTCGCTGGATTTATTTATAATGTGGATTAGATAGCGGCGGTATGATGCAAAAACTCCGCCGTATTGGTCATACAGTCGGTTGCACTGATAGAGGGAAGGACACAGTTTGTCCGCAACTCTCTGGGTCCACCACAAGCAAGGAACAATGAATGCCACACGACTTCGCTGCAAATGAGCCTCTCCTGAAACGCTATTCCGACAACCCGATCGTTGGCAGGGCCGCCATTCCCTGCGCCAACGCCATATTCAACAGCGCGGTGGTCTCCTATGAGGGCGAGTATCGGGGCGTTTTCCGGGTGGACGACCAATGCCGCCGCTTCCGCATGCACGCGGGCCGCAGCACGGACGGTATTCAGTGGGACATCGAGCCCGAACCCATCTCCTGGAAGGTGTCCGACCCGAGCGTGGCGGCTTTCGACTACACATACGACCCCCGGATCACGCCGATTGACGGCCGCTACTTCATCACATGGTGCCACACCTGCCACGGACCGTCCATCGGGCTTGGCGTGACGGATGACTTCGAATCCTTCGAGTTCCTTGATGTGGTGCTGCCGCCCTTCAACAGGAACGCGGTCCTCTTTCCTCGCAAGATCGGCGGCCGGTACATGATGCTGCACCGCCCGAGCGACAACGGCCACACCCCGTTCGGCGACATCTTTGTGAGTTCATCGCCGGACCTCCTTCACTGGGGCCGGCACCGGGTCGTGATGGGCGTTCGCGACGGCTGGCAGTCGACGAAGATCGGGGCAGGTCCCGTCCCCATCGAGACGCCTGAAGGGTGGGTGCTCATCTACCACGGGGTGCTCACATCATGCAACGGCTTTGTCTACAGCATTGGCGCGGCAATTCTGGATCTCGACGATCCAACTCATTTGCTCCACCGGACCCGCCGCTACATTCTCGCGCCCACGGAACTGTATGAGTGCGTTGGCGATGTGCCGAACGTCACGTTTCCCTGCGCGGCCCTGTACGACGAAGGCACCGGCGAGGTGCGGGTCTACTACGGCGGCGCGGACACCTGTGTCTGCCTCGCCACGTGTTCCATGGCCGATTTACTGGCGTTCATCAAGGAGAATCGGTTTGACGACTGACGGTGTCAGGAAAGGAGGTGTATCGGCACAAAAAGACGTGGTTGATGTGTGAATTCCCATATGCTGAACCGACCGAATGGTCTAACCGAATCAAGGAGAAAGGAAATGAGAACCCGAAACGGCTTTACACTGATCGAGCTGCTAGTAGTGATCGCAATCATCGCTATTTTGGCAGCCATTCTACTCCCGGCACTGGCCCGCGCGCGAGAAGCCGCCCGGCGGGCTTCCTGCGCCAACAACCTCAAACAGTGGGGGCTGATACTCAGGATGTACTCTGGCGAGAGCAGGGGGCAGTTCCCCGGGTGGCCGCAGTACGCCATCCCGAGCACCGACCAGTACACCTGGCAGAACATGTTCATGGGCGTGGACAGCACGGCCCTCTATCCGGACTACTGGAACGATCCAGCCATCGCCGTCTGCCCCTCCGACCCGGGAGGCGATTGGATGGGCCAGCAGCTAGGCTTGACGAGCCTTGTGGACCTGGTTGATGAGCAGAACCGGCTCATGCAACAGGGGGGCGACCCTGTTCATTCGCCAGACTGCCTGCACGCCCTGTTGTCCTTCCCTGTTTCATATGTCTATGTGCCGTATGCCGTGCGCAGCGGACTCCATCTGGCCAGCCTGGCCCACGGGAAAATGCACGAAGTGTGGGACCTGCATTCCCAGTACCAGGCTTCTGGAGCCGCCGACTGGTGGGGCGAGAGCGCGGCAGAGAACCCCTACGTGGTGTGCGAGTTCAGCCGGGTCAAGACGCCCGGAATGGGGTATCGCGACATTCAGAATCCCATCTGGAGTGATCCCGATTCGCGGCAGTGGGCCCTTGATGACATGGATAACCCCGTGCCCACTTCATTCCCGCGGCTCAGGGAAGGGGTCGAGCGCTTCTTCATCACCGACATCAACAACCCCGCGGCCGGCGCCATCGCACAGAGCGCGCTGCCCGTGATGTGGGATGCCTGGGGCAGGGGTGATGCCCACATAGAAGGATGGGGTGACGCATGGGGCCTGGAGGCCGACGACAGCATCGCCCGGTTCAACCACATCCCCGGGGGCAGCAACGTGTTGTACTTGGACGGCCATGTAGAGTTTATCCGGTACGGCGAGCGATACCCAACGCCCGACGTCCGGCCCGGAAGCCCCGGTTACAACGAAATTCTAGGCTGGTTCGTTGGCCAGATTGGTGGCCCCGGAGCCTAATCACATGTTTGCAGCATGAAGGTTGCCTTGCGGCATAGGATTAGTCCTTTGACGCAAGGCAGCACTATAAATGTATCACCTGCACCAATTCGTGTGGCCGGGTAGCCCCATATGGTATAGTTGGCCAAAATCATATCAGTGAGAAGCTATTCACTAGAAAGGAAGACCATGTTCCGAAGTATCATGATCATCGCATTTGCAGCGGGGGCAGCCTATGGGGAAGCGATCATGCCGCTCACGCCATCAGCAGATTGGAGCACTTTTGCGCCCGAAGATGGCAACGCAGAGTTTCGAACAGAGGAGATGAGCCGTTCCGGCGATGCGGGGCTGGTCATCGATGTTCCCGAAGGCGAAGAAGACTTCTTCTACCAGTACCATTTGCCGATCTCGGACATAACCGAAGGTGAGCTGTATGAGCTCACTGGTTGGGTTAAAATCGAGAATCACGAAGGCGAGGTGGGCGCTATGCTTTCGCTCGGCGCCTTCAACGATCAAGGGGAACGATTCCTGGACTTTAATTCGCAACGCCTGAGGGGTAATACGGATTGGACCTTTCTGGAGTGCATTATGTTTATCGATCCGGAAATCGAATCTATCGCCCCCACTCTTATACTTCATGAACCAGGTACGGCCTATTTTGATGAAGTGAAACTGACTCAGTTGGACGACTTGGACGGAGCAGGCGCTGAAGCCACGTTGACTGCTCAAATCGCATCCCGACCTCATCAGGAAGATTTCCTGGGGTTCGGACTCGAGGATGACTATTTTTTCTTCACCGAGGAAAACTTTCGGCATGGTGTAGATGAAGAAGACATCCAGCTACGCAAAGAGCGAATCGCTGAACTGGACCCATCCATCATCGCCACACTGATATGGTGGGATGCATTTAATCCGACACGTGACCTCAAAATCCTTGATACGGAATCCGAACAGATGGAGGCCTTTTATCGTACACTCAAACCCCACCAAGAGGCAGGACGAGCCGTCATCCTGGCCGATGTTCACTGGGGTTGGGCACCGGAGCAATTCCCCTATAACAAGGAAAACCTGGAGAAAGGAACGCGTTTTTACGCAGATTTCCTGATCCATCTTGTGAAGGACAAAGGATTTACATGTATACGTTTTGCTTCCATATCGGGTGAAATCGACCTGCATTTTGAACTAATGGGTGGTACCTTTGAGACCTATGTTCGGGCAACCCAATTGCTTCGAAAGCACCTTGATGAGGCAGGGCTAACGGACATTCGACTGATAGGAGACAAGGTGACCGGAGTTTCCTGGTTTGAGCAGGTCGTGAAACATACAGATCCCTATGTGGGGCTATATACGACCCATGAATACCCCGATGTCACTCAATATCCCATCATTCAGACCCGACTGGAACGGATGATGGAAGTTATTCATGCCCATTCGGAGCCATTGGCATTCACCGAGCAGGGGGCCATTCACAAGCCCGCTTTTCTTTGGGAAATTGGCTATTTTGATCGAGCGGAGGGAGACCATGACGGTGATCATCAGGCGGTGCGACGTTTCGATTACGGCCTTTTGTGCGCCCATACTGCGCTGACCTCGTTGAATCTGGGATTCGCCGGCGGATCCGTTTGGTGCCTCCATTCCATGTACTACCCGGGACAGAACTACATGGATTTTGGATTTTGGGAGTTCAAACATACCGATTGGCAGATTCGACCATTTTACTATGGATACGGATTGCTGACCCGATTTGCCGGAGCAGACATGACTCCGGTACCAGTGACACTCACCCCGCAATACCATGATGTAACGGTTGCAGCCGTCAAAAACGAGGGTGATGATTATGCGGTATTCCTGTTGAATCTTTCTGACCACACCGTTGCTGTAACCGTTGACGGATTACCGGATAAGGACTATTCCGTCTACGCGTATGTGGAAGAGCGCATCCCAGAACCGGGCGATGAAAACTACGGTCGCATCGATGCCCTGGCCACTGGTAAGACCTGGTCACCTTCCGAAGGCGCCTTTTCCATTCCACCGCAGGCCTTGATCGCATTACGTTAGCAGCACGGGGTGAACCACGAGCGCCCGGAGGGGGTAGAATCCCGCTCCGGGCGTCTGTATATGACCCGATCGATTACTCGTCGAGGTCGAAGACCACGTCGGGATAAATGCGGACATTTCGTAACATGCCGTTAAACACAAACTGAGGTCCGGGATCAGCATACCGTCCCAGGCGTAATGGATGGGTGGTCGCCAAGGGCGTGCCCTCTGCTGCAATCGAAGTAAAGTCATCGCCATTTACCGTTAGATGCATCTCCTGACCATCGAATACGAAATGGACTTGGTACCACACGCCTGTCTGCACGTTCGGGCCAATAACCTCAACAGGCTCCGTACGGACCAAATTGGGACCCACCACTTGATCAAAAGCAGCGCTAATCTTCAGCTGGCCCCCATAGACCTGGGCCAGCCAGCCATCGTCGCTCCAAACACCATGGCTTAAAATGACCGGCATTTCGGTCATGGTATCCACACGGAATTCGAAGGCCAAGGTCATACCGCCCTCGAGTTGGTAGTCTTCGCAGGCGTCGAGAAGAACCGCTCCATTTCGGATCTGGGCGCCTTCGTCGGTAAAAGTGACATTCCCTTCAACACGACCCCCTTCTGGAAGACTGGTTAGGGGAGCATCAAGCGCAGGTTCAGCGTGAGCTGCGGGTGGATAATTGATAGTCACTTCCGAGGTGGGCCCTCGGCTTTCGGTTGGATCGACCGGTACCAGTCGATATGTCCATTCGCCATCCTCTGGATGATCCTGATACTCGTGCTCACCAAAGCGGGCAGCAGGAATATTGGCAATCCGTTCCTCGGAGCCGGTTTCCACATTCACACGATACAGGTGAAATTCGGCTATGCGAGGAGTGCTTGGCGCGGGCCAGGTCAACCGTACCATGGCCCGAGTTACCCGGCTTCTCAGGTCAAAACGCTCGTCGACTGTACCCTCTTCGATGCGATACGGTATCGTCTCTGAACGAGCGATCACCGAACCGTCTCGAACGGCCTCGATACGGTACGTTCCCTCGGCTTCGTCAGGTACATCCGGCAAAAACGGCGCGGCCGTCTCGAGCAAAGGTTCCCCATTACGTATCACCCGGAAGTAGTTCGCCTCGAAGCAATCCTCCCATGTAAGCATGACGGGGAAGTCGCCCGATGTGTTAATAGTGACCTGTAATGAGGCTGGCTCCCCTGGTTCACGTATTGGACTGGGCTCAGCCAAGGGGGGAAATACGGGATGAACCGTTACCCCACGGGCCGGTCCGGCGAAGAGTGAATCGGGATCGGGGCTAAAGGAAAAGGCGTAGATAATTCCCGGTTGGACCATATCGTCTGCTGGTAAAACGGCCTGCTTCACCCAGCCGCGACGGCTCTCCAATTTAACGGTCTTCCATTCATTTTCCTTTAGAGGACGATAATGGAGCCAGGCTTCGCCGCCTCCGAGCACATACGGTTCGAAGGTAAGATCCGTCCCCTCCGGCGCGGAAGCAATAAGCCGAGGTAAAATGATAGCGGATTCCGTATTCCAATCACGGGACTCCACATAATCCTCGACATTGGCCAACTCGAGGGCTCGATCTCGGATACCTCGCCAATCGACGACCGCTTTCGTATTCACGGTCGCAAGTACGCCATATTCCCCCCGTGTAGATACGCGACGGGCATAGGCCTGCAGGGCGGCTCCCAAGTCGCCGCTTTCCAGAAGACTTAGCGCTTCTTGCGCCAAATGTATTTGTTCAGTTCCTTCAGCCGCCTCGGCCTGATTTACTAGTCCCCGAGCCTGCACGGCGGCTGTTTCGGCCTGATAATAGGCCAGAACCCAATCCATCCGGGCCAGCAACCACTCGAGCCGAGCCCGTCCATGGCCAACGGCCTCCGGCAGATGCGCCGCCGTTTCCAGACGGAACGCCTCTAGTTCCGCGGCCTTATCCACCTCTCCAGGACCCCATGTGAAGGGGGCACACTCCGCCTGACCATGGCCTCCTACCCAACGATAGCCCATTGCATCGAGCCGCTTGAGAATGTCTGCCATTGGTTCGGCCACTTCAGGACCATAGCTACGTCGGGCTACGTCTCGGAAAAAGGAATCCCGAGTCAGTTGGGGATTCCAGGCATAGTCGACGAGATAGGCGAGGTTCTTCTCTACCTCGCGGCTCCGCCAGTGGATCCCGAGTACACCTTGGCTCCCGCCTTCTTCGATAAACCGGGCCATGTTTTCGAATCGTTCAACATACGGCTGCGGTTGCCACATATCACCATCGTTTTCAAGCCATGGAATAGGCCAGCGTTCGCGCTCGTAGGGAAGCTCATTATAGATGCTATCCACCTGAGGGCGAGGTGTTATGTGATCAAGCGATGAAAACCCGACACTCTCCGGCAGAAGCTTATCTAACCCTTCATAATATTCGGCCGACATGATGCGATCTTCACCGCCCCACCCGGAAATCACCAACCGCGGAGCATGTTCCCGTTGGTTCATGACCCGGTAGGCAAGATGACTGAACTGTTCTAGCCGAGCGCCCTCGATGGCACGCGCTTTTCGCCCATCTTCGTTGTCTTGATAAAAGGGCGCCGCTCCGCGTTGCTCATATACGATGCGTCGAAACACCTCACGCCGGGCCATACCATAGAGGGACAATGGGCTCCATGGATCAAGCCGATCACCCAAAATGTGCAGGAAGTAATTGGGGCGATAGCCCTGTGCGCCGCGCGTCTCGGCCTGCCAAATCCAGATGTAGTCTGCCGTTGGATAGAGGTCCAGCAAGCGGTTGATCCGGTTGATAAACACATCACGATCGTGGGGATTAAAGGGATCGCCGTGCATTTCGAATCCGATGGCCGTCTCTAGTCCCCGTTTGTGGGCATACTCAAGAGCCTCGCGCATGATGCGCTGCTCAAGACGGATCGCCTCGTCATCGTTGATATCCATCAAGGTGGTTGCGGCCCCAAAGTAATCATCGGCGAAAAGTTTATCCGTGCCGAAACCGAAGTCTTCGGTGGCCAATGGATTCGTCCCCCACGTTGCCGAAGCCGTATTGAGCAGTCGTCCCCCCCACTTCATTTCGAGGTCCTCTTCATAGGCAGCGAACGGTTCATGATCGTAGGTATGGAAACCCAAGAAACTGGCCCCGCTTCGTACCAGTTGATCGACAAAGGCGCGGTGGTCAACAGGATCCCAGGTGGTCGGGCTGTTAAAAAAGTTATACCAAGGCAATACGCCACGTACCCGCCAAATGGGCGAACGAACAATGGGTTCTGCCAAGACGGATTTGGGCAGCTCCTCCGGCGCATATTCGCTCCCAAGATAAAACCCGAAGCCCATCTCCCGAAGCAGGCCGTAGAGACCGTAGACCACGCCGCGGGGGGTGGCGCCTACCACGGCGATGGTTCCCTCGCATGCACCTGGCAGTGGTCCGATATAATACCCCTGCTCGCCAAGTGAGTTGGCATCCAGGTCAAGATCCGTAAACGCCGGTTGACCTTCCAGGGTTCCGATGACCACGGCCGGCTCACCTGTTTTTTCCCATGCTTCAGGCGAAAGGACTTCCGGAACAACACCAGTGACTTGTCCGATATAGCGTTGGAAGTCAACCAACGCCAATTGCTCCGTTGTAGAAGGTTCGATGGCCACCATGATTCGCCATGGCGACTCAGCAGTTCCTGAGACGACAGCCATACCGGCTGCACACAACAACACGATACTGTTCATACAATTCTCCCCTTTCAGGCCCATTGTTAGTGGACGTTGTTCTGGGAAAGGTTCCCGGTCTTTCCGCAGCTTGGAGCCTCCCTCGGCTCCAGTAGTTGGGATTGTAATGGACTATTGGGTGGCAGGCAAGTACAGGCCTTATGCGCAGGGGTCCATTTATCCGGTAAGATGCTCATGATACTTTTCAGGAGGTGATGATGTTTGATTATGACGCCGTCGCAAAACGATATGATCAGCATCGAAAAGGCGGTGGCCCTTTCATGTCGAGTTTGCTGGCTTTGGCGGATGCGGCGGGAGCGGAGCAAGTGCTTGAATTGGGAACAGGCACGGGAAACAACGCATGCGCTTTCCTCGATGCACGGCCCGTCCGTTGCTTTGTTGGGCTCGATCAATCCATGGGCATGCTCGTTCGGGCGGCCAAGAAAGGTCTCTCAGCCCATTGGATACGGGGCAATGCGGTGGCATTGCCCTTTGTAAACCGCTCCTTCGATTTCCTCTTCTCCGTTCTGATGCTGCATCATATCCGGGATATCATGCCGGTGATGCAAGAGTGTTATCGGGTCGCACGGACTGGAGGATATACCGCCTTTATAACGGCTTCGCACGATTTCATTGATCGGCATCCCATGAATCGGTACTTCCCGAGCTTTGCCGCAATTGACAAAGAACGGTTTCAGGACGTACCCCAAATCGAGGAGGCGCTTCGTAATGCGGGATTTGGCGAAACCGGGCAAATACACGCCAAGCGCGATCCGGAACCCATCGACGAGCACTACCTCGACAAGGTGGCCCATCGTTTTATATCAACATTCGACCTGATCCCGGATCATGAGTTCTACGCCGGGCTAAACCGGCTTCGGCACGATATCTCAGTCGATGGCTGCGCAGGAACCATGCAGTGGGAGTCCGTCACGATTTGGGGACGAAAATAGCCACTACTCCTGCGCTGCCTTTTGCCATTTGGCTTGATCGGCTTTGTACCGAGCGAGAAGCTCCTCGAAGTCCCCTTCGATGAGATAGATTTTTCCTTTCCATGTGTACGATTGATCGGGCGCGATTTCGGGGCTGGGACCTGGCCCTGTATGGAAGCAGGGATTTCCACAGTTCGTCATCATGGTCAGGTCCCATCGGTCCCATGTATACCCGAGTACAAACCGTTCATCGCGACTGATAGCCGCATACAGGTTTTCCTCGGCTATCTGGTCGACACGCCACCAGGTACCGCTATCCTGCGGCCCCTGAAATGACTTTGCCCCTTCCGGCGTCAGCAACAATAGCCAAGGATCCCGGCCCATCTCGTCGGGCGTCGGCGTAGTAACGGACAACGGGCTCAACCCGCCGTCTATCACGGCAAACATGCGATCCAGATCATGGCGAGGGTTGAAGTCGGGGGCGCCGCCCATTAATAGGCAACAGTTGGGCTGAACATGGCTAATCGGAGCCTCCGTCCGATTGGTCACGGTCAGCGTCAACTCCACCTCATCTCGTCGGGGCACAGCCAAACCCTTTACCGAAATGCCTTCTTCAAAATGCGCCTCGTAGGAGAGCGCTCCAGTCTCAGCGTGTTGAGTCCATTGGGGCCAAGTCTCCAAACTTCCAATGGGCTCGATAGCGGCAATATAATGATCCAGGAAATGGAACCCCATAGAGGACTGCAGCACTTCGGGAAAACGTAGCTCAAGGTTACCATTCATCCATGGCGTAGTCATCCGAAAACCGATTCGGGATAGATCGGTTCCGTCTTCCATGCTCTCCTGTCGTTCAACGGGTGCAGCCACGTCAATCGGCATTAGGCGGATGGGTTGCTCGTTCCATACCGCTGAGCCTGGCACAGGCGGATCGTCGCCCATGGCGGCATATTGTTCCCACAGCGGCACATCGAAACCAATCGCCCCATATAAATCCGGACGTCGCTGCCGAAATTCACGGGGATTTTTGCGCACATAACGCAATAGGTCCAGTGGCAAGGTCTGCACGATATAACCCGGTTCGAGTTCCGTCAGGGTCTCGCGTATTTCGACCGGCCATTGGGCTATCGTCGTACCCGCGCCATGGGCCCAATTGCTCGTGATCATATGGACATAGTTGTGGGCGATTGCGCTTTTCACGTGGTATGCCTCAACGGAGCCCAGACGGTCGTTGATCCACACCAGGATCTCCGCCCCGTTCAGGGCCAGTGAGCGGTAGGTCTCGGGAAAATAGCCGTCATAGCAGATTAATATCCCGATCCGGGCGAAATCCAGGTCAAAGACAGGAAACCCGTCTCCCTTTTCCATGAGCCATTCGATATCATCGGGCTGGGGCGGCCAGAACGCCGGGGGTTCGCCGACAGCGGGATGGACTTTTGAAAACCGTCCGATGATATCGCCGTCGCGATCAATGACCAACGCATTGTTGGCGTAGCGGCCCTCGTCATCAAGGATCTCATAGCAACCGATGATGACATAGATACGATAGGCTCCGGCGGCTTGCAGAATTCGCTGAACCTCGGGATGTTCAACAGATACGTTTCCCAAAATCGTCTCGGGGAAAACCACCAGTTGTGCGCCATCGTTGGCCGCTCGTTCAATATGCTCGATCACCGTATCGACGGTCTGCCGAATGGCATCTTGATCCTTTCCTCGGGCGCCCATCATCTGAACGGCCGCGACAGTTACCGCGTTCCAGGATAGCTGCTCCGGCTGCAAAGGTCGTATGTCCGTTGGTTCTCCGGCTGAAATCGCGACGCAGACCATGACAAATGCTCCGGTTCCCAGGAGGTTATTCCACATGCGAGTCATCCTCTCTATCTGCGTAGAAAATTTCATAGCCCAAGGACGCAATGGTTCGTTTCCGGAACATCCGGGGGGTATCACTGAAGTTCACAACCACCTCGACGCCATTCTCGAAAGCGCTGCGTTGCAACTGCCGGTCGGCGCTTAAAAATTGATGGTCGGTCATTACAGCAAACCCTACCGCATCAAACAGCGGTTGCAAAAACTGGTCCGTCTCCACAATGCGCTCCCGCTGTTCGAGATACATCTCATAGTCATCAAGAATCATGTACAACGGTGGCGTGACATAAAGGGCATTGAAGGCGTTACGCATGGGCCACAACTCTGGGAAAGTATTGGTCG
>PWNM01000632.1 GCA_003557825.1 Candidatus Hydrogenedentota bacterium
AATAGCGCCGAACACCCAGACTGCCCGGTTCAATCAGCGAGGCATAACCTGCTATACCGCATGACAGCAACGTAGGAGTCCCTACGGCACACGAGGCCAGGAAATTGCGTCTGCTGATCGCCGGAGGTGAAGGCTTGGGAACGCCCGGGCGCAGCGGCGCATGTCGCAGATACCAGATCAGCGGATGAACGATGGCGCGCCATGCCCCATAGTAAAGCGCAACGGTTACATAAGCGGCAACCGGGGTTGTTTGGGTTGGCCAGGTTTGATCTTCGGGAGGCCAGATCAGCATCGACACCAAGCGGCCGGGCAAGGTGACCAAAAAAAGAAGGCGGTAAAAGGAGCGCATGGGCGGCTCGATGAAGCGGGGCATCCAGCCCCACTCGGTTAGGGCAAGCATAAAAAACAGCCCCGTCCCGCCACACAGAACGATGAGAAGGTGCGGTCGCAGTCGTTCTATCCAAGCGCGAACCATATCGCAACGCCCCTCCTCACACCAACACCATGAATAGGATGAGCTGCACTTCAATAATCAGATGGGCCAAAAAAGGCAGCGCCACATTTCGGCTGTTTCGGGTCCAGGCGGTTAAAAGCACCGAGGCCAGGACCATGCCCACCGCCTCGAGGGGATGCTTAACCAAATGATACACGCCTTCGTACAGGGGAATCAGCAACCAGCCCCATCGTGGCATGGGACGGTCGAGAACCCGCAGTAGAACGTAGCGATGAAGGAACTCCCAACCGAGGAGCCAGGAAAACGTCCAGGCCAACATATGGACAACGAATCGAACCTTGTCCGCCGTCTCTGCTCCGGCCAGCGACGGGTAGAAATCACGGAGGCCCGGCACAAAAGCGATAAGCGACACCGCCCCAAGTCCGACAAAAAAGGCGATTGCCATGAACACGGCGTCGATGCGCCGCCACCGCTTCCAACCCAGAAACCTCCAGTCCATCCATGGCAGACAGATCAGGAAAGGGATCGCAAACCAGGCGAAAAACTTGAACAGATCGACGCCCATGGCCCGCATGAAGGGAGGTCTTCCGCCGGTTGCGATGAGGGGACCTTCCCAAGCCGTCCAACGGAAAAAGGTCCAGTCAATGGGAACCTGCACGCCGAGAGTCGCCAGGATATCCACGCCCAAGACCGCGGCCGCATAGACCAACGTCACGCCCGCCAACAGCCATCCGCGCCGGTCATGGTTCCCGGGTGGTTGATCATGTTTTTTTGACAAGGCGTTTTCCTTCGGCGCTATCGGGGAAGGGACACAGATCCCGCAGGACGCATTCGTGGCATTTGGGCGCCCGCGCTTGGCAAATTGCCCGTCCGTGGAACACAAACCGGTGGGAGAACATGGTCCATTCCGATTGGTCGACGAGTTCCATCAAGTCCCGCTCGATCTTTACCGCATCGCTGTTTTTGGTAAAGCCCAGGCGTTTGGCCAATCGGGTACAATGGGTATCGACCACAATCCCCGGCGTACCGAAGCATTCGCCAAGGATCACGTTGGCCGTTTTCCGCCCCACGCCGTCCAGGCTGAGCAGATCCTCCATGGTCCCGGGCACTTCGCCATCGAACCGTTCAAGGAGAGCTTCGCAGGCGCGGCGGATACTCTTGGCCTTGTTTCGATAGAACCCACAGCTTCGAATATCGCTCTCGAGTTCGTCAACTGGAACGGCCAGGTAATGCTGGGCCGTAGGGTATTTTTTGAACAAAGCCTTGGTAACCATGTTCACACGCTCATCGGTGCACTGGGCGGCCAGAATCGTTCCCACAAGCAACTCGAGGGGCGTAGTGTAATCCAAGGTACAACGGGCATCGGGATAGGCTTGTCGGAGCCGGTCTGAAACGGCTTTGGCACGTTCGCGATTGGCCGTTTTAGTCATTTTGAGTTTCGCCACGAAAGCAACTCCTCCGCAGTTAAGGTGTTGAGTACGTCGCCGGCTTCGAGCCAGCCTTTGCGGGCGACGCCCACGCCGTACTGGATATCGTCCATTCCATCGACACTGTGGGCATCCGGCGCGATGCACAGTTTGATGCCTTTTTCTTTGGCACGCTTTACCAATCGCCAATCGAGATCAAGGCGGTGCGGGTTGGCATTGATCTCAATGGCCACCGTGTTGGCCCGGCACGCGTCAAAGACCCGCTCAAAGTCGAGGGGATACCCTTCGCGGGACAACAATAGCCTGCCCGTGGGGTGACCCAGTATGGTTGTGTAGGGATTTTCCACAGCTGCCACGATACGTGCAGTGGCGTCGTCTTCTTTCATGGACAGCTTACTATGGACGGAGGCGATGACCACGTCGAAGGCGGCTAGGATGTCGTCGGTATAATCAAGGGAGCCATCCGAAAGGATATCCGATTCGATGCCCTTCAGAACGCGGAACCCCTTTAGGGCTCTATTGAGGTCATCGATTTCGTCGTGCTGTTTGGCCACCGTCTCGGGCGTCAAGCCGGAGGCATAGCCGGCAGACTGGCTGTGGTCAGCAATGACAAGATACTGATATCCCCGATCCTGGGCCCCTTTGGCCATCTCAGTCACAGAAGCCAGTCCATCGCTGTAGGTGGTGTGGCAATGAAACAGGCCGATTAGATCATCTATTGTGATAAGCTGCGGCAGCGGATCGGCATCCAGTTCGCCCATGTCCTCCCGCAGTTCGGGTGGAATATAGGGCAAGCTCAACTCGGCAAAAATGGCCGCTTCATCGTCGCAGGACACGTTATCCTCGCCACGAAACAGGCCATATTCATTCATCTTGAGGCCCTTCTCGCGGGCCCGTTGCCGCATAGCTACGTTATGCTCTTTGGAACCGGTAAAGTGGTGCAGGGCATAGGGGAACTCGGCATCGGAGACGACACGCAAGTCAGCGGCCAGGCCCGATTCCAGCAGCACGCTCGACTTGGTCTCGCCGTGGCTGGTTACCTTGGCGATGCCGTCATAGGAAACAAAATGCTCCATGAGCGCTGCGGGGCGCTTGCTTGAGGCGAGCACGTCAATGTCTTTGACCGTCTCACGGGACCGCCGCAGGCTTCCCGCTACTTCGAGCCGAATGACATCGTTGCTCGACTCGAGATGCGTTCGCAGTCGTTCGGCCTCGCTTTTCGCCGTATGGATATGATGCCGTTCCCGGTACCGTTTGGCATGGGCAATACCATCGAGCACGTTCTGCTGCATCTTCTTGCCGAAGCCTTTGAGGCCCAGGAGACGGTTTTCCGTACAGGCGTATTCGAGTTCGCCCAAGGATTTGATACCCAGTTCCTCATAGAGCGTTTTGATGCGCTTGGCGCCCAGACCGGGTATCGCAAACAGCTCAAACAATGACTCCGGAAACTGGTTCCGCAATTGCTGATGATATTCCAGTGAGCCGGTGGTCACCAGTTCCGTGATTTTTTCCTCAAGGGCCTCTCCTACCCCTTTGATCTCTCGAAGGCGGCCATCGGCTACCACGGTTTCGATGTCTTCGTCGAGTTGCTCGATTTGCCGCGCCACATTGGTATATGACCGAGCCTTGAAGGGGTTTTCGCCGGCCAACTCGAGCAATACCGCGATCTCTTCGAGCACGGCAGCCACGTCTTTTTTTGTCATCGGTCTCCTCTGTCGCCGCATGTTATGTAATGGCCCTGCGGCTTGTCGGTATGGTATAGTGGAACTGGTAGCCTACACAACATTCAGCCTCTTTTTTCAGGAGACGCCACATTGAAACGCATATTCCACTCTATTCCATTCATAGCCATCGGCGCGCTATTGGTTTTCGGGCTCATTGGGTGCGACGGCAAGGGGTTCGTTCTTGGACCCTATCCTTTCGAGGTGGACATCACCGAAGGTGTTCTGTCCCCCGAAGATTTTGCCGACCGGGATAATCACGGTTTGTTGGCAGGGGGCGTCCGTATGGACTACTGTAATCTCCCCACGGAGGACATGTTTAACGCGCATTTGGGCGCTGTCGTGGGTGATTTGGGCTCCTCTGTTAGCGTTAACGAGATCCGTTTGAAAGATATCACGGTGACCGCCTCTGAAGGCGATTTTCGGTTTGCCAACGTTATCATTCTCCGCTATATTCCCGCACCCCAAAGTGGGGAATTCACCTTGCCGGTCACGCTTGGCACGGCTTTTTCGCCGATCGGGTTTGGGTCTACGGTCGAGCTGAAGCCTTCGGGGAGGGTGGATCTGCTTAGGCTCATCCAAGCACAGGATGCCAACCCCAACGATACATGCCCGCAGCTTGAGATCTTTGTGTTGGGTACCATGCCAACGGATACCATCACATGGCGCGCGGAAGCCAACGTCGACCTGTACGTTCGCGCGGGTCTATAGTATAGAATCCACGGATGTATTACATGCGGCCTGTGACCAACACAGGCCGTTTTCTATTGGTCCTGCGTATCGAGGGGACCGCCAGGAATGGCGTCGCGTAGGTGGTAGACCGTACCCTGCATGATGGCGACGATGGTACTGGTCGTATCAGCAACGTCGATACGGTAGGAGGCCGTACGCCGGCTTTCGGACACCCGAACCGCTGTGGCATACAGGAGCCCCCCTTTCACCGCTTTTATGTAGTTGATGGAAGCGTTGATCGCCACGGCCACAAAACCGCGGGTGTTGGAGGCTATGGCCATGGCATAGTCCGCTTGGGTGAAGAGGGCCCCACCATGGGCGATATCAACGCTGTTGCAATGGCGCTGTTCGACGCACATCCGGACCGTCGCGCGACCATCCTGTATGTCGATGATCTCGATTCCCAATGATTGGGCCATATGATCCTTGCGGAAATGGTTGAACAGATAGCGTGTACCGGCCTCATCGGGATCGGGGCGTAGAAGCATTTCGAGAAAGGACCGGGCCCGTGCGTAAATGGCTCCGCTACCGTCGGCCCGAGGCCCTGCCACATTCAACGTAGAAATGGCATTGGTCGACAACCAATCACGGACCGTCTGCCGTGACGCATCGTGCTCCGAATTAAGATCGATGGCAAGGCATGGTTTTCCGTGCTCATTGGCCACAGCGATGGTGTAAGCAGTCCCCCCCATTGGCAGCCC
>PWNM01000314.1 GCA_003557825.1 Candidatus Hydrogenedentota bacterium
CCATGGTAACGAAAACTCCGGTTGAATCCAACTTGCTGTTGGATAGGCGTGGGAATCGTCCGCAATCACGGGCGTTGACCCATCCTTGTCGGGGCGGTACACTTTGGAATCCAGCGGGGTGTTACCCTGTCGGACGTCCCATGTCATTGTTTTGCATGATGTGCTGTCCGAGCCTTTGTGGTTTCGGGATTAAACAAGGAGAATTGCCAATGAATGGTCTGATCTGTGCCGGAATGAGTATGGTTTTTGTGGCTGCAACGTGTGGTGGAGCGGCTTCGGATCAAGGCACGAAGCTGTCGCCGTTGCCGCTGTCGATCTTCGATGTGACGGTTACGCCCCATCAGTTTTCCGACGAGATGCACTACCGCACCCCGCCCGATCCGGAACTGGGGGCCTTGGTCCGGGTGTTCGTGGCCCATACCGATCCTGACGGGGAGCCCGTGCAGCCGCGGGTAACGGTCAACGAACGCACGCCGGCCGAATGGCTGGATGCCGACGCGTGGGCCTGGTACGAGATGCCCGAGAACCTTGGCGACGAGGATGAACCATTCGTAATCGAGCCCGGCGCTGTGGCCATGTTTACCTTCAACGGCAAAACCGATGCCTGGGGCGTGGGCAACACGGTCCAGTTTGCCATCGAAGACGTTCTCACCGAAGCCCAGGCCTCCGTATCTTTGCCCATCGCAGTGGATCCCCTTCGCATTCGGCAGATCACCTGTCTTGCCGCCGAGGCCGACGGCATTATCCCCGAACACATGGTCATCCATGTGACGAACGACGGGGCAGAGCAGGTGACCTTGCGCGATGTGGCGGTCTATCCGGAAAGCCGACGCACGGCCCGCCGGACGGCTTCCTTTACGAGTCCGGCCGCCGACAGCGCAATCCCCGCGGGCGGTCGCATGGTGTTTGAAGCCGAGACCGGGCCGTTGCCCCTGACCCATGGGTACGTGGAACTGGTTTTTGATGACGCCAACGGCGTTTCCCACACCCGTTGGGCGCACCTACGGTTCAAAGCGGACCAATTCGACATCGGCGCGGGATGGCTCATGATTCCGTCGAAGGACGACATTGTCCCTCTGACGCAGGAGAGCTATCTCAAGACATTAAAGCGGATGCATGTTAACTTGTTCTGGGGCGAGCATGTGCCGGGATACACCGATGACGACGGACCGGACGGGCTGTATACGCGCTATCCCATGCGGCAGATGGCCTTCTTCGAAGACTTCGAGCGGTATAACGCCGACGAATGGGTGGCCCGCATCCACGGCGTCGATCGCCTTGGCGAACCGCAGCACGTGCGTCAGTCGCCCATGAGCGTGTACGAGGCGTTGGCTCCCTATAAAGAAGCCCGGTATCCCACCATGGTGACCCTTTCCGAAGAGCGGACCTGGCGGTATTACATCGGTATCGTTGATTTTCCCCATTATGATGCCTACCGCGTAAGCGCGCCGGCAGCGGATGTGTGGGCGATGTACGATTGCTGGGACCAACCCATCCGGTGGGGCGCGCCCCTCGAGACCATCGGCGTGATGACCCGGTCGTTGCGCGAGCAAAGCGAACCATTGCCCATTGGCATCTGGTCGCAAAACGTCCACGAAGGGTGGCAAAGCATGCGGTCCCGACACCGGCGCAGCCCTACGCCCGATGAAATCCTGATGCAGGCCTACCAGGGTCTGGCCAACGGCGTGGTCAGTCTCTACTGGTACTCCATGCAGTCCTGGTCGTTGTTGAAATTCCGG
The DNA here is from genome assembly GCA_003557825.1 of Candidatus Hydrogenedentota bacterium. Lineage (GTDB taxonomy): Bacteria > Hydrogenedentota > Hydrogenedentia > Hydrogenedentales > SLHB01 > PWNM01. Next base: position 1,740 of record PWNM01000314.1, read on the forward strand.
GATGCCATCGATATCTCGACCCGAATCGGCCGCGAGATCCGGTTGCTTGACGACCTGTACCTGGCGGGGTATCCGAGTCATGTCGAGCGCGTTATGGGCGATGTTCGACCCGATCTCGAGTTCAACGTTATCAGCGCGCCGGATGCCGCGCTCCTATTTGGCATGGACCTGGATTACTACCCCGATCACGACGAACGGGTATTCGCGTTTCGGGGACCGCGCGACATCGAAAGGGAGTTCCCCCTGCCCGCATGGTTGCAGGATCCGGCGGATGTGTTTCGTGTCGATGCGGAAGGCGTATACGACGTTGCATGGGAACCGACAGCAGAGGGCGTGCGTATCACGGATCGGCTCGATCGGGTCGGCATCTACATTGCCGCCAAACGTCCCGAAGAACGCACCGAACGTGCGGCCAAGCTGGCGGAGTTGAAGGCTTACGAAGAAGCCGTTGGCTTTGACCCCGGGCACAACGACGCCGATTACCAGGTCCTGTTGAACGACCTCGGTTTCGAGGATGCATCCGAGCTGGACAGGTTTCAGTAGGTTCCGTTGGGAGGGGCGAATTGAGTGCGCCCCTCCCGTTTTGTTTTTACTCGGATGGTGCTGATAGGCTGACGTGCGACGCGGATATAAAGGTTACCGAACGACGAAGGGAGCAGGTCGAATGCAGCGATGGGGCGGTATGATTACAGGGGCGATAATCGGGCTCGTTTGCGTCGGTATTTGGACGGCGTTGGGTGGAGCCGTTGCCGACGTGGGCGAGCTGCCGCCATGGAGCGAGGCCCACTGGATCTGGGTGCAGCCGGACGAAGGCGCTTCGCCCAGTATGGTCGGATACTTCCGCCGATCCTTTGTCGTACCCGAACCCGTCGAAGAAGCTACCTTGCTTATCACCGCCGACAACGGCTACGAGGTATACGTCAACAACCGGCGCGTGGCGGGAAAACTGGCCTACGATGCCTCCGGGTGGGGCGTGGTGAACCGATTCCGTATCGAAGACCTGTTGTATCCCGGCGCGAACGCCATCGCCATTCGAGGGGAATCGCTGGGAGGAGGGGCGGCCGTTATCGCAGCGGCATCCCTGCGCTTGGCCGGCGGCGAGCGTATTGAGATCGTCACCAATAGCGAATGGGTCGCCACAGCGGAACCTCATGGCGACAACTGGGCCGAACCCGACCACAACGATACGGCCTGGACTCCGGCGCAGGTCATCGCGCCGATGGGCGCCGCGCCCTGGGGCGAACTCGTTCCCCCCGAGACGCTCACCGATCCGGATACTCTCCTGATGGATTACAGCACGCCCGATCGACCTTACCAGCCCCGGACCGATGAGTTTACCGAAGCCGAACCGGATTTTGTCTGGCCCGAGGGGATTGTCTACATTGCCGGTCGGGCTCCCCTTCATTCGACGCCCGCGGCTCAGGTGGTGTGGGACATCCATGGCTCCCGGGCAACCTTCGAGAATGACGTTCCGGCTCCGACGGCCCTGGGCCATCGGCTTTATGCCCTTACGCCGGCCACGCCCGACACCGAACCCCACCTGCTCGTCGATGCGGGAACGGGACTCATCGGCACGCCGGCGGTGGATTACGACGGGGCATGGATTGCCTTTACGATGGCTCCGGAGGGGGCCAAATTTCAGCACTTGTATCGCATTCGGCCCGACGGTACGGGACTCGAACAACTGACCTTCGGTACTTGGCACGACTACGAACCGGCCTATCTGCCCGATGGTCGCATCGTGTTTGCGTCGACCCGGATGGGCAGCCGCGAAGAGTATCATGCCAATACGGCGCAGAGCTTGTTCATCCTGGACCCTGAGAACGGCGCGATCACGCCATTGACGCACCACATCGTCATTGATCGGGAACCGGTGGTCATGGCCGATGGCCGGATTGCTTTTGTGCGACACGATAACTTCATGGAGCGGGCCAAGGTGGAGACGCGCATCCACGCCGTGCGACCCGACGGGACGGGCGGCGTTACGCTGATGGGTCCCGACCGGCGGACCATTGGCTACGACCGCGCCACGGGAGCCGAATATCCCGACCTGTGGTTGCGCAATCACGGGTTTGGTTCGCCGGCGCCTATGCCCGATGGCCGCCTGGCTGCGTTGACGTCTTTTGGGCCCATGATCACAGATACGTTTGTGCGGGAGCACCTGGACGCCATCCTAATGCCCAGCGATGTGAGCCTCTACGAGATTTCCCCTTTGCCCGATGGGCGGCTGCTTTGCGCCACACAACGGGGCGTCCTTGGGGTGCTCGATCCCGATACAGGCGCGGTGGTACAAGTTCGCGACGACGATGCCTTCCTGCATTCGGTGACGTATCTAGGCAAGCGGAAGCCGCCCATGGATGTGATCCCCATGGCGCCCCTCAATGAACCCCAACCCGGCGAATCCGAACCGGTGGGATATTTTCTGTGTCAGAACATTTTTGATACCCACCAGACCGAGGCCGATTGGGACCGGGTGACCGGCGTCCGCCTGTTCGAGGGACGTCCCCTGACGTTGCGTTCGGCCCATCACCAATACGGTCACATCGGCGTCGAGGCGGTTGAACTGGGGACGGCCCCGATTGCGCCGGACGGCTCGTTTTATGTACGGGCTCCTGCGGACCGGGCGTTGGCATTTCAGGCGGTGGACGCCGAAGGCCGGGCGGTGGTCAATGAGATGAGCTGGATCTATGTCCGGCCCTCGGAACGCCTGTCCTGTACCGGTTGCCATGCGCCACGGGATGGCGCGCCGACATTGGAGGCAGCCGGAATGCCCCAAGCGGCCCTTGCGCCGCCGGTCGATCTGCTTGGCCAAGGCGATGCCCATCGATATCGCGGCAATAACGCGGCCAACGGCGGCATCATGAATCTTCAGTTCGACCGGTTCCGCGAAGTGGCCGCCATTAACTTGCATGGCATTGCCGATACTGATCGGGAACGGTTGGACGTCGATTTGCCGCCGGGACGTCCCGACGCGGTAACCCAGGCGAAAACCGCCTTGCGCGTCGGGGATACGCCGGATCGTATCGCCGCAGCTCGGCGACTGGCGGTGTTGCGCGAACGCGCGGCGGTACCGGCCCTGTGCGAAGCCCTCGGCGATGCCGACGATCATGTGCGACTCGAAGCGGCCCAAGCCTTGGCTGCCTGTGGCAATCGGGAGGCCGTCGAACCGCTCATCGATGCCCTGGGCGATGGAAACGCCAGTGTGGCTCAGGCCGCGCACCGAGCCCTCGAGCACCTTACCGGCATGAAGGTGGCGTTTAACCCGTACGACGGCCAAGGCGCC
>PWNM01000443.1 GCA_003557825.1 Candidatus Hydrogenedentota bacterium
GTATTCCCGTTCGAAGAACTCATCCATCCGGTTTTGCATCCGTTCCTGCATCTCGCGGCCCCGTTCGGCCCATTGTTCGCGGGCTTCCCGGCGGCGTTCGGCCCGTTCTTCGTCGGTGGCGTCCTCGTCGTCGTCACCACCGCCCCGTTGCCACGGACCCATGGCCGCGTCGGGAGGGGGACCGTCGCCCATGTTGAACATGGCCTCCGGGTCGATTTCTTCAAGGCCGGGACCCTGGGGCTCGTCGAATCGGGCCATTTGCATCATGCCCTCGAGGGCGTCGACCTGGTCGACGAGCGCCTGGTTTTCCTGTTCCAAATAGCGTTTCCGTTGCGACTCGGCCGCAAGGGTGGTCTGCGTTTCGGCCAAATCGCCCTGGAGTCGATCGACGGCCTGGCCAAGTTCCGTGAGCTGGGGGTTCAACCGTGCTTGAACGACCACCGCGCCGGCCGCCGCGCCGACGGCAATCGCCAAAACAATACCTACAACCGTTCTCATGGGGGTGTTCCTTTCCCGATGCCCATTGGCATGATTTTCGATACCCGTCCAAATCGAATGAAACGATGTCAGTCTATAAAACCCCACAGGATGAAAAAGAGTTCCATCGGATAGTCGCGCATGGCGGTGTCCCCGTAATGTAGGATATTCCCGTTTTCAATAGGGAATATGCCGACTGAAATCCCATGAATCTTGGTAAAATTGACAGGTTGGCCATTGGAAACTAGAATCAAAGTAGAGGTAAACCCAACGGGACAGCGTCCTCCATCGCGGGAGACGCGCCGAGCGAGAGGCGGGCGCATGTCCGATGTGGCATATCTTGGTATATTGGTAGGCATCATAGCGGTGATTGCGCTGGTGACTGTGCCGGCGCTGCTCCGAAAACGATGTCGAAAGTGCAACGTTCGAAACAGCCTCGATGCCCGGGTGTGCCGGGAATGCGGCGCGGCGTTTCCCGATGATGACGCATCGGGCGCTGCGTGAGGCTTAATAGCGACGCTGCGATACGAAGAGGTAGCAACTGTGAGTACGTCCACCATAAATTGTCCCTTTTGCGGGAAACTGACGGACCGCGAGCTGGACGCCTGCGTCCACTGCGGCGGGTTTTTCCGTAGCGGAACCGAGACCGGAACAGGCGCTCGGGGCCGCAGCCAGACCTGTCCGAACTGCGGCGCGTTGGTGCAGGAGGGCGACATTATCTGCGTGGCCTGCGGCACCAACCTGCTGACGGGACAGAAGATCGCCGAGGAAACCCAATCCGCCGCCCCCGCGCAATCGCGGAACTGGAAACCTATCGGGATCGGCGTGGCGGCGGTGGCGGCCGTGTTGGTCATCGGCTTGGGCATTGGCCTGCTGTTGCGCGACCCCGTGGCGCGGGCCGAGCGGTTGCATCGGGCGGGCCAACGGATCGAGGCCCTCGAATTGCTGCAGAACACCGTCGACCGGGCTCCCGACAATGCCCGGGCCCATTTTCTGATAGGGCGGTTGCGGAGCGAACGGAACGAATTCACCCAAGCCGCGGAGGCTTTCGAAACGGCGGCGCGGCTGGAACCGACCAACGCGGACGCCTTTTTGTTGGCCGCGACAAGCTACGCCGACTCGGACGCCGGCGGTGCGCAGAACCGGGCGCTGGCTTCGTTGCGTCGGTTGGTCGAAGCCCATCCCGACCACGCGGAAGGGTGGTATCTGCTCGCCCAGGCCCACGGCGCCGCGGGCGATACGACGGCCCAGATTGAAGCCCTGCGGCAATATGCCGATCTAGCTCCCGACGACGGCCGGGCCGCCAAGGCGCTGGCCATCGCCGAGACCCTCGAAGGCGATTACCAGGCGGCTGCCCAATCCATCGAACGGGCCCAACGATTGCTGGACGAGGACGACCCCGATCTGACAGCGGCGGCGGGGATTCTGGCCGGATTGCAGGGCAACGATGCGGACGCCTTTTTGCATTTACGCGCGGCCCTGGACGCCGGAACGACCCTCGAGAAGCAGGCTCTCACCCAATTGGGGCTGTTGCTGTTGGCCGACGGAAGCGTGCGCGAAGCGGAGGATTACATCCGGCAAGCCCGCGAACTGGACCGAGATGATCCGGCCTTGCGGTTTTTCTATGCCCTTTGCCTGGCGGAACAAGGCCTACACAGGGAAGCCTTTGATGAATTCAGCGCCTTGGCGCGGGGCACGGGCCGGTTGGCCGCCCAGGCCTCGGTCGAAGAAGCACGGGTAGCCCTGCGGCTCAACGAGGTGAGCACGGCCGCCGATGCCGCCGAACGGGCCGTTCAAGCGGGCATCGATGATCCGGCGCTCCATACCATCCGGGGACGGATCTTCATGCGGATGGGCGAACGGACCCGAGCCCGAGACGCCTTCCGGCGGGCCATTCAAATCGATCCCGGCTATGCGCCGGCGCGTTTGGAGAACGGGCTGCAATATGTTCAACGGAATCTGCTGCGCGAGGGCATTGCGGAATTGCGGGCCTATCTCGATCTGGTCGATCCGGCTTTGCCCGACGCCCGGACCGAAGAGATAGCGGCCTTGATCGAACAACTCGAACAAACCATGGATGACGATTCACGCCCAACGGGCGGCGTGGCCAGTCGAGCCGCGTCGAGGAGTGTACAATGAACACGAGCTATCGCGTTATACTGCTGATTGCCTTGCTGTCGCTCATGGGAACCGGCGTCGCCGGCGCCTGGGGGCCCACAGCGGAGAGTTCGATCGTGACCACGGCGGCGCGTCTGCTCGCCCGGGAAGACGGCATCCCACTGACCAATCTCATGGACGATGTGCGACGGGGCGCCAACGTGTCTTCGGCGGAACTCGAGGAACTCATCCCGAACGCCTCGACCAATCCAATAGAGGCCATCGGATCTGAGATGTTCCTGTTGCAGCGGATCTATGAAGGTCGGGTCGATCCGTATTTGGCCTACCGGCTCGGCGTGCTGGGTCGGTTGGTCGCCAGGACAACTTCGCCGGTGGCCGATTCCGATGCGGCGGTGCAAACCCAGTACGCGAGCGACGTGGAAGGGGCAATCGGCCGGGCGACCCTTCGACCGGCGCAACGGCGTGAGGTGGATCCCCGACTTTATTTTCCGGAGCTGCTGGCCGCTATCGCGGCGCGCCGCGAAATGATCGAGGCGGACTACGCCCAGGGCGTGGGATTTGCCGGAGTGGCTTCGCAGGCATTGTCGCAGGACGTGAGCCGCTCGACCCATGCCGTGGCCGATGTATGGCACACCCTCCTGTCCGGGCGGGCGCCGTCGGCAAGCATCGGCGACAATCGGGTCCGAGCCTATTATATCGGAGCCATCCAATACTATACGGAACGCCAGCATACGCGCGAGACCGAGGCGACCTATGAACGGCTTGCGGCGACAGGACTTCGGACGCCCGATATGCAAAAGGATATCGCCGATATGTTCTACGAGGCCGAGATGTTCGAACGGGCCATGCAGGAATACCGAGCGGTACTCCGCGAGCAACCGGGACGGCGCGACGTCATCGAGCGGATGTCCGAGTATTATGTCCGGGTCGGCGAAGAGGCCCTCGAACAGGATCGGTTGGAGCAAGCCTTGGACGCCTTCGAGCTGGCGTCCGAGGTGGCCCCCCTGAGCGAGGATGTGCAACAGCACGTCGTAAGTACGCGACAGGCCATTTCCCAACGGGATCAGCGTCGTCAGCGGGCGGAAGACGCCGTGCAAACGGCAGAGGCCCTCGAGGCCGAAGCGGAGGATCTTATCGCTTCCGATAACCCGGCTGTCGCCATGGACTTGTTGCGCGAGGCGAAAGACATTTTTGCGGGAGTCTCAGACGAGTTTTCCCAGGAATACCGGGCGGCCCAATCGGGGTTTGCGGCGGTATCGCAACGACTCGACCAACTCCGTTCGCAGATCATGGCGAATGTACAGCAGCTGAGCGGGTCGGGTGAATCGGCCGCCGTGCGCGCACGAGTGCAGGCCAATGCATCGGCCTTGGCCGAGCAGGCCTTGCAGGATCTGACCCAGGCTGAATATGATCGGCAGATGAAACAGCTTGCCGACGAATTGACCCAACGGCTGGATGAATCCCGCTGACCGTGAGTCGGGCTGTTTGTGCAAGAGGCCCAAACCCGCTAGACCATGCGAGAAGGAGATTACCTATGCCTCGTCCTCCGGTATTGAAGACGATTGATTGGAACCATGTGTTCTCGAGCGGCGCTACCTATTCCGATTGGCTCGCCGCGGCCGAGAATACCGAGCACCGCGACTTGATGCAACAGGACGCCGGTGGAATCAAAGTTATCCCGGCCATTCGGGAGTTTCTGGAAAGCCTGCCGCGGCCGGTTCATGTGGTCGCCATCGCCGAGGACTGGTGCGGCGATGTGATTCGCCATGTTCCCGTATTGGAACGAATTGCCGAGATCGGTTCGAATGTCCACACCCGGTACATCACTCGGGAAGCCTTTCCCGAAGTGTTTGTTCGGTTTTTGACCAACGGCGGCGAAGCGATTCCTAAGTTTGTGTTCCTGAGCGAAGATTTCGTGGAATGCGGCAACTGGGGCCCCATGCCGGCTCAATGCCGCGCGCTTATCGCCCGGGGTAAGGCCTGCAATGACGTGGGCAAGGCCCGCGAGCTGGTAAGCGCAGCATACGACGCCGATAAAGAACGCGAGGTCGTCGTCAAGGAACTCGCCGAGTGCATCGACGTGGCCGTGAGCCTCGATCCAAACCCTCGAGACAGTCTGCTTATGGCGAGTATGAAGAAGGCCACCTGACAGACATGACCTGACCGACGCCCCCGGAACAAATCTCCGGGGGCGTCGGTGTCTCCAAAAGGCGACCTGGGACTTCAGCCTATTGGGCGGCCTGCATGGGCGCCGCTTCTTCCTCTGCGTTTCGTCGTTCGAGGGCGTCGAGGGTTTCCATGATCTGCTCGATGCGCGTGGGCGCGCCGGTATTCTGTAGCATTTCCTGAATCCCGATGAAGCGAGATTCGCGCGCCACGAAAGCGTCCACCACGGCAGGATCGAAGTGGCTTTCCCGCCCTCGCA
>PWNM01000014.1 GCA_003557825.1 Candidatus Hydrogenedentota bacterium
ATCTGAGCTACAGCCCCACAAATCAGGATGCACGGAGCGGATCCGCCCCGTGCGTACATGTAAAAATCATATCAAATGCGAGCGAATTGAATCAACTACCAGGCACGTGATAGAAGAAGAGCCTATTCGATGTGGGGTGTTCTGCTTGGTCTCTATTGGCTTGGAAAACCGGTTGAAAGGGGAGACGTATCATGCGGGTCTTGGTGTTGGTCATCGGCGTTGTTTTTACGGGAGGAATGGTAATGGCGGAGGAAACTCCTTGGTATGAATCGGCCTATTTTGGGCTCCATTACGATTTACATGCCAGCGAAGGGGATACCGAGCTTGGCAGGGAAACCACCTACGACCACATTCGGGAGATGCTCGAGAAGGTGCAGCCCGATTTCGTGCAGTACGATTGCAAAGGCCATGCCGGTTGGTCGGGCTATCCCACGGAAGTGGGATATGCTTCGCCGGGAATCGTGAACGATGCCCTTCGCATCTGGCGCGATGTCACCCATGACATGGGCATTCCCCTCATGATTCATTTTTCCGGGGTCTTCGATATGGAGGCTATCAAACGCAATCCCGACTGGGCTCGATTCGATGCCGATGGTAATCCGCATCCGAACTATACGGATTTTCTGAGCGACTATGCGGAGGAATTAATGATTCCGCAGTTGATCGAAGCGGTGACCAAATACGATCTGGACGGCGTGTGGATCGATGGTGAGAACTGGGCGAGTCTCCCTTCATGGAGCGACCGCGTCATCGAGGCGTTTCAAGAGCAGACAGGTATTGAAACGGTTCCCCGTAATCGCAACGAGCCGCATTGGGACGAATGGCTCGCCTTCAATCGCGGCCTGTTCGTTGACCACGTGACCCGTTATACCGAGGCATTGCACGAGGTCCAACCGGGTATTGCCGTGGGAAGCAACTGGATGTATAGCGTGCGGCAACCAGAGCCCATTGAAGCCCCGGTGGACTACCTCAGCGGCGATTTTGACCCGTCGTTTGGCGCTGATCGCGCAGCCGCGGAGGCGCGTTTCCTTGCCGCCCGAGATATGCCCTGGAACTTGATGGCCTGGTCGTTTCTTCAGACCGGCGGCCAGGGTTGGACCATGAAACCGCTGCCCCATATATGCCAGGAAGTCGCCGTGGGCATCGCGCAAGGGGGAGCTGTTTTTGTCTATAACCAACCCCAGCGGACCGGCCGATTGACCGAATGGCACCAGGACCTGTTGGCCGGCGTGGCGCGGTTCGCCCGGAAGAGGCAGCCGTATTCCCATCGAACCGAAACCATTCCCCAAGTGGCCGTATTGCACAGTGAAACATTTTACTATCGCAACAACGACCCTTTGTTCAACTTCGGTCAGGCCAACCATCCCATGGAAGGGGCGCTTCACGCGCTGCTTGAGAACGGCTATTCCGTAGACATCCTCAACTAAGAAATGCTCCTTGAGCGCATGGAGCAATATCCCGTTGTGGTCGTACCCGAGCAAGAGGGCCTGCCCGATACGGTTGTCGATGGATTGCGAGCCTATGTGCGCCAGGGTGGTCGTCTAATGGTAAGCGGTACGCATGTTTCCCAGGAGCTTTCCGAGTTGGTCGGCGTTAGTCCAATCGAGGGGAACGTTCATGCAGGGGGATACCTGCCGGTCGAAGATGGCGTGGTCAATGTGACCGGTCAATTTCAGGCCGTCGCCCTCGAAGGAGCCGACGAACTGGCCGCTCTCCATTATCAGCAAGAGCCGAACCTGAATCGGCATGATTTCCCGGTCGCGACCATCCATACCTATGGCGACGGCCGGGTGGTTGCCATTCATGGCAACATATTCCGTGCCTATTATGTCTCTCACTATGCCGGAGTCCGGCGTTTTCTCGGCGATATGATGAACGCGCTGGATGCAACCGGCCTGGCCCGCGTCCATGGTCCGTGGTGGATCGAGATGGCCGCGCGGCAGCGGGATGGTAAAAAGCTCATTCAACTCGTCAATCGTTCTGTCGGCGGAACGCAATCGCCCCAACGCCATATGGTCGAGCATGTGCCCGATACGGGGTCCTTTACCATCACGGTACCGATGTCCGAGCGTCCGACGCGATGCTACATGGCCCCCGACGAGGTGGGTCTCGAATGGACCTGGCACGATGGCCAACTCACCGCCACTATTGGGGGACTGTCCATTCACAATGTGTTGGTCATCGAGTAGGGCCTGTCAGCTAAAGAAATTGGACTGAACCGCCGATAATTTCGGTATAAGGCCGAGACAAGGATGTCGAGGCAATAAGACATGGATGTCGACCCTCACGTACTTGCGGGAGGTACAGCGTTTCAGGTCCCAGGGCGTTGTATGCAGTGATCGCAAGGACGTAACCCTCTGAGAGTGCGCCGTGGCGTGTGTCATGGCGCATTTTTTATTCGTAGAACACCTCGAGCAATGCCAGTCCATGTCCGGGGGCAGTGTATCCGTGGTACGGACCGGGCGAAGCCAGCCGTTCAGCAATCCATTCTTCGGGGAAATGCCCCCGAGCGACGTCCACCAAAGTCCCCATCAAATTCCGCACCATGTGATAGAGAAACCCGTTTCCGATGAATTCGAGCCGCCAGATATCCGTCCCGTCGATGGGTTGGACAAAACCGCCCCGATGTAAAGTAATGGATTGGATGGTTCGCTCGGTGTTTACTTTGGGCGATCCGCTGCTGGCGAATCCCGCGAAATCGTGTCGTCCCACGCATCGTTGGGCCAGCGTTTCAAGATGGGCTACGTCAATGGGCCATGGAATCGACCAGGCATACCGACTGATCATCGGATCGGGGTGTCGCGACAACGCCAACGCATAGGCGTAGCGTTTCCCTGTGGACGAACGGCGGGCATGAAAGCCCGGTGGAGCCGGTTCAATCGACTCGATTCGGACGATTGGTTTGATAATGCCCGACAACGCCCGCGGCAATCGTTCATAGCCCAGTTCCATCGGCCATGAAAAAGAGAACACCTGGCCAAAGGCATGTACCCCGCTGTCGGTTCGTGAAGCGCCGATTACGGAGATGGACCGGTTGGCGATACGGGACAACGCATCCTCCAACACGCCTTGGACGGTAATGCCGCGCGGTTGGACCTGCCAGCCCCAAAAATCCGTGCCATCGTAGCGAATGACGCCTTTTAACAGGCGCTCAGGTCTGTCTTCGGGGTGTTCGTTCATGGCGCGGAACTATACCATGCCATGAACGCCCGGCCCAAGAAGCCCGACTATATGCTACACGAGGCGAGCCCGCGCTTTTTGAGATATTGCTGGTGGTATTCCTCGGCCTTGAAGAACGGCGCGGCCGGTTCGATCTGGGTCACGATGGGGCGACGGTATCGTCCGGAACGGATCCGTCGCTCCATTGAGTCCGTCGCTGCCTTTTGTTGTTCTTCGTTGTGGAAAAATATGGCCGACCGATACTGGGTTCCCACATCGGGACCCTGCCGGTTTAGCTGCGTCGGGTCATGGATATCCCAAAAAACCTCGAGTAGGTCTTCATAGGACACCTGTTCCGGGTCGAATTCGACATATACCGCCTCGGCATGGCCAGTGCGCCCCGTGCAGACCTGTTCGTAGGTCGGGTTCGCCACATGACCGCCCGTATAGCCTACCATGGTCGATTGAACGCCCGGCACCCGCCGAAAGGCCGCTTCGATTCCCCAGAAACACCCTGCTGCAAAGGTCGCTTTATCCATTACCGGTTCCTTTTTGTTCTGATCGTCAGCTTCGCTCATCGCTTCGGCCTGCACTTGGGGTTCTATAGGCATGGTGCAGCCGACTAACCCTGTCAGGAGGGCCATAACAAGAAGTACGCTTGTTTTCATCATCACTTTGCTCCGCGTCTGTTTGTGACACCATGGAGTAAACAGAAATTTGATGTTTTCCCTTCCCGGGTGGGACGGAATAGCCCCGACTCGGAAAAAAATACCATTCATTGGGAATCGCTTCCGTTCATAACCCCTTAATTGTTAAGGGGTTGCGGCGAGTCCGCTGAGGGCATGGGAATTGCTAAGCCTTGTCTTAGAACGTAAATCAACGGTAGAACCATCAACCGCTATGCCCATGTATGTGAATAGTATCGAGTCCGACCAGGGCTCGAGTCGTGCCATGCCCCCTGCGCCCGTGCAGAAGGAGGCCGTTCGACCATTTTTCGAGGTTCTTGAACTAACGGCCGACATCCACACGGTCCGTCGCGGGGATACGTTGTGGCATATCTGCCGGACCCATCTCGAGGCGTCCGGGCGTGACTCGTCGCACTCGGCCATCATGGCGGGCATTCGGACCGTCGCGCAGTCCAACGGGATAACGAATCCCGATCTGATCCACCCCGATCAGGAGATTGATGTGTCCGTCCTGAATGGAAAAGGGGCCGGTAGGAATTATGCCCTCAATCGGATACCGCTGCTGCGATCCATGCCTCCGCCTTCCTTGGCAGCGATGCAATCGGAGCAGGAGGGCACAGCGCCTACCATTAGACCCCAAGCGCCGGAATTACCGGCCCGTGCGCCTGCGGGCCGAAGCGAGTCATTGGATCGGCTGCTCGAATCCCTTCAGGAGCCGCAAACGGGTCGGGTTCGGTCCACGAATCGTGCGCAAAGCCCCTGGGAGCGGCTCCTCGGCGAGGGTCCCCGGCGACTCACCGGCGAGTTCGGCATGCGTACCGATCCATTTACCGGGGAATGGCAGCACCACGATGGTATCGATATCGCCGCTCCAAAGGGCGCGCCCATTTATCCCTATCAGGCAGGTCGGGTCACATTCAGCGGTTGGCAAGGGAACTATGGCCGTCTGGTCATTGTCGAACACGACGACGGTACAGAAACCCGCTACGCCCATGCCTCGAAGTTGCTCGTGCGGCCGGGCCAACGGGTTGCGCCCTGGATGCCCATTGCCCATGTGGGGGCCTCCGGGCGGGCGACCGGTCCTCATCTGCATTTTGAGATCCGCGAGAATGGGCGACCGGAAGACCCCATTCCCTATCTTGCAGGCGACAT
>PWNM01000344.1 GCA_003557825.1 Candidatus Hydrogenedentota bacterium
CCTCCACGCGAATCCAATCGATCTCGATGCGCCCCGGGGCTGTGCTGGGGTCGAGGCGCAATGCAATTAGCGGCGCAGCGGGAGTCACATCAATGGCGTATTCATGCCAGGCATCATCGTGGTGCATGGGGAACTCGATACGCTGATGGGGACCGAAATTGGGGGCGGTTTCGACGGCCCAGAACAACATGCCCTCGCCTTCGCTGTCGGAACGAGCCCGGAATCGTACGCGGAACGGTTCCTCTACCGGAGGCATGTCGCCTCGTCGGTGGATGAAGGGGTCCCCGCCGATGCTGTTGATGATCAATGTCCCATCCCCCCGCTCGAGGGCGGCATCGCCCGAAGGACGCCATCCATCGCACTCGGTGAGGGCATTGGGGTCGTAATTGGGATTGACGAAGGGCACCAGCGCTCCGATTTCCTCGAGGTGTTCGTCGAGAAGGGCCTCCAGTTCAGCCGCTTTATCCGGCATGGTCGCGGCCAGGTTATACAGCTCTCCGATGTCCTCCCGCAGGTTATACAGCTCGAGGCGATCGGGGAAATTCTCATCCTGTACATAAAATCGGATGAGTTTCCAATCGCCCTGTCGCACCCAGCTTGCCATCTGACAGGGCACCGCTTGGGGGCCATGGGGGAAATGACCGAAGATCGTATCGCGTTCGAGGGGCTCGCCTTGCAACGCCGGAACGATGGAAACACCGTCGAGTATCGTATCGGGATGGGGTTCGATTCCGAGCATATCGAGCAGCGTAGGATAATAATCGATGCAATTTACCAACTCGTGGGAAACCGCCTCTTCGTCGGCGACGCCGGGCCAATAGATCATGGCCGGAACCCGAATGCCGCCCTCGTAAACCGAGCCTTTGCCGCCGCGCAACGGGGCATTGTTTGTGGGCATCCGACCTTCGGGAGCCCACGCGCCGAGGTTGGTCCCATCTCGAGCCGTCCGGTCGTACATGTTGCCGCCGTCGTCCGAGGTAAAAATGATGATGGTATTGTCCATGAGCCCTTCTTCTTCCAGGGTGTCCATCAGGCGGCCGAGGCTCTCGTCCAGGCTTTTGATCATGGCCCCCATGACGGCATTGTGCTGGGCTCCCCGTGGGTCTTGTTTTTCCTCGAAGTACTCCTGATACTTAATCTTGCCTTGATAGGGCGCATGAATGGCGTATTGCCAGAAATTCAGGAAGAAGGGTTGGTCTTTCGACTCACGGATAAATCGCACGCCCTCGTCGGTCAGCCGATCGGTGATATATTCGCCTTCCGGCCCATCGGGCAGGTTGTCAATCCGATAGGGAGAGAAATAGCTGGGCGGCCCCGGCCAGCGTCCGCCGCCGATGTTGATATCGAATCCCTGATGCTCGGGCCAGTATTGTGGGTCATGGCCCAAATGCCATTTCCCAATAAACCCCGTACGGTAGCCCGCATCCTGCAAGGCATTACCGAGGGTGTATTCCTCGAGTGGCAGGAATCCCTGGCAGCGCGGGCCGATGATCTCCTGATGCGGAGGTCCTGATTCCGCCATGAGCGGTCCAGGCGGCACGGGCACATGGCCGCTGGCCCCGGTGATATGGAGGCGACCGGGATACTGCCCGGTGATAATGCCCGCCCGAGTAGCTGTACACAGCGGCGTAACATAAGCATTCATAAACCGTGTGGACATTCGGGCCAAGCGTTCCATGTTGGGCGTCTCGTAGTATCGACTGCCATAGACCGTGGAATCCATCCAACCCATGTCGTCCACCAGGAAAAACACAACGTTCATGGGGCGATCCGGCCCGGCCCAGGTTCGTCTGGGCTCGAACACGGTCAAGGCTCCAAGGCCCGTCCACAGAGCCGCCGTCTTGAGAAAGGCCCGACGTCCCATGCCGTGTGGTCCGGATTGTTCGTGGCGTGCCGTGCTGTCCGTTGTCATGATAGAATCTCCTCCCAGTGAAAGTTTCTGCCTCCAGTGCTTTGAGTCTATCAAACGAGGCGGCTTGGATGACAATCAACCGTTGCTGGAAAATGCCCCATTGTCGGCCGTGGTCAACCCAGCTTTCCCCTGTATCGTTTGATGATAAAGACAACGAAACGGACGACGAATTGACCTTGTCCCATGGGGATTGTCATCATATGGTGCGCATCGGGGCAAGGCGTTCTGGTTTTTGGCGAATCATGACGGGAAGAGGAACATGCGAATTGCGATTTTGGTAGTAATGGCGGCGGCATTTGGCGCGGTGTTGGGCATGTTGGGCGCACGCTCGACATTGGCTCCTCAGCTTGAGACGGTCCGCCAAGAGCGGGATTCCCTGCAGGAAAACACGGATCGACTGCGCCGCGATCTAAGCATGGCCACGGAGCGGATGCAATGGGTCGAGGTGGAAAACGTGGCCCTGCGCGATCAGGTAGATGCCCTTCAGCGAACCTCGGGCACGCCTCCTTCCGGCAGCTCGGACCAAGCTGACAATGGGATCTACGCCGAGGCAGACGCCGAACTGGAACCTGAGGAGTTGGCGTCCGAGCAACGTCCCGGCGAATCGGGCTATATACCGCCGGAAGCGGCGGAGCGCATGGGCGCAACGCGGGAGGTCGAGGAAGTGGCCGCCGAACAGGAGCGCGAACGCGTGGAAGACATGATACTTCGCGAGATTGACGCCTCGATGGATCCGGTGGAACAAGAGCGTCTCGCCGTGCTTCACGAGCATTTGGTTCATGTGCGCGACCTGTATCGGGAACTGCGGGAAGCGGAGAGTCTCGAAGAGCGCCAGGAGATTCTCAATGCCGTGGGTGAATCCCGTCGAAACATGCGCTCCTTGGTGCAAAACCAACAGCATGACTTGATGCGCCGAACCTTTGAAAGCGCCGGGGTCGACGACCCCGAGGTGCAGCAGCAACTCATCCATCAACTGGACGAGCTTCAGAACAGCCCTTACTGGACCGAACCCATGATGGTCTGGGGCATGGCCGCCGACCGTCAGCCGCAGCAATAGGGCGCATCACCGTCGGCTAGCGGTTGTCAAAAACCCGTTTGGCTTTGCCCGGTGACCGTTCGAGGGTCTGAGGTTCAACCAGTTCAACATGCACGCGGACACCCGTAATCGACATGACCTCTCGGTCGATGTTGTCGCGCAATGCCTGCATCTGGCTCATTTTGTCCGAGAAGGTCTCCGGGCGCATTTCCACGCGTAACGTCACCTCGTCCAACGCACCGGGTCGTTCGACTACGATTTGGTAGTGCGGCGCCGTACCGCCGGCACGCAAGAGCGCTTCCTCAATCTGGGACGGAAATACATTGACGCCCCGGATGATCAGCATGTCATCGGTGCGGCCCATGACCCGGCTCATGCGCACCGTGTTGCGGCCGCATTCACACGGGCAGGGATCGATGGCGGCAATGTCCCGGGTCCGGTAGCGGATGATGGGCATGGCCTCTTTCGTGATGGCCGTGAACACGAGTTCGCCGAAAGCATAATCTTCGACAGGTTCCAGGCTTTCCGGATCAAGACACTCTACAATGAAGTGGTCTTCCTGAATATGCATGCCGTCGCGGGCGGCGCATTCACCGCTGACGCCCGGCCCGATGACTTCGCTGAGTCCGTAGTTGTTGAACGCAAGCAAGCCAAGCTCTTCTTCGATCTGTACCCGCATATCTTCCGTCCAGGGCTCGCCGCCGAAGTGGGCGAACTGCAGCGATAGCTCTCGGGGATCCTGTCCCATCGATTGCGCCACTTCCGCAATCTGGAGGGCGTAACTGGGCGTGCAGATCAGCACATCCGGCTCGAGATCCTGGATCAACATGATGTGCCGGGGCGTATTGCCCGCCGCGGCGGGTACAATCGAGGCTCCGACGCGCTCGATACCGTAGTGCAGGCCGAATCCTCCGGTGAACAATCCATACCCAAAGGCGACATGAGCCACGTGCTCGGGGCGTAGGCCGCCAGCCACGAGAAACCGCGCGCAGAGGTTGGCCCAGAGCTCGAGATCGGCAGCCGTGTAAGCCACAAAGGTGGGTTTGCCCGTCGTACCGCTTGACCCATGAACGCGGGCGATATCGCTTCGAGGTACGGCCAGGAATCCCAACGGATAGTGATCCCGTAGGTCGTCTTTCGTGGTCATCGGCAGCCGTCGGACATCATCGAGGCTCTTGATGCTCTCGGGGGTAACCTTGGCTTGGGCGAAGGCTTCGCGATAAAACGAAACCTGGGCGGCCCGTGCGACGCAGTCTTGCAGACGCGCAAGCTGGAGCGCGTTCAGTTCGTCCCGCGAAAGGCATTCCGCCTCATCCCAGATGCGATTTTCAAAGGGGAATTCAGTCATCGTGTTGTTTGTCTTTACCTTATTGCGGTGCTCGCAGACCGCGTCCTTGAGGCTTCGGTTATTATGCCCGGCCCTCTCCCATCCAATACCGTTCGATGTCTTCGAGGGATTTCCCCTTGGTTTCGGGGAGCACCGCTGCGACAAACACGAAGGCAATCACGCACATGATACCAAAGAAAAAGAAAGACCGTCCCGCGAAGGTATCAAGCATCCACGGGAACGACTGGGATACGACATAGTTGGTGGCCCATAGCAGCACCGTGGCGATGGACATGGCTGCGCCCCGGACACGGGTCGGGAAGATCTCGGACATTACCACCCATACCACCGGTCCCATGGCAACTGCGAAGGACGCTACATAGGTAAGCACAAAGATCAGCACCAAGCGCCCTTCGAAACGGCCCAGCTCAAAGACGCCGCCCAGAAGGAACAGGGATATTCCCATGCCTGCCGAGGCCAGCAACAGCAACGGTTTGCGCCCGAGCCGGTCGACCACAAGAATGGCAACCACGGTGAACAGGATGTTGATGATGCCGACGAAAACCGTTTCGCCTATGGCGTCTACCGCGCCCAGGCCGGCGCTCTGAAAAATGCGCGGCGCATAGTAAAGCACAACGTTGATACCGGTGATTTGCTGAAGCACGGCCAATACTATGCCGATCACCAGAGCGATTC
>PWNM01000589.1 GCA_003557825.1 Candidatus Hydrogenedentota bacterium
TGAGGCGGATATCGAGTCTCACGCTCTGTGGAATCATGACGGTTTTACCCAGACCAACGACCCCGAATGGAGCTTTGCCCTTCTCGATCGGGGCCAACGCATGGTCGAACGAGACAAGAACCACCCAAGCGTCATTGTGTGGTCCATGGGGAACGAAGCCGGTTTTGGTCCAAACCATACGGCCCTATCGGCATGGATGCATGAATACGATCCGACCCGTCCGGTCCATTATCATCCTGCTGAAAACCATCCATGCGTAGACATTCTCGGTCCCATGTACCCCACAGTGGAGCGTATCATCGAGATGGCGGGCAAAGAAGGTGAGACCCGGCCCGTGATCATGTGCGAATACTCCCATTCCATGGGAAACAGCACGGGCAACTTGAAGGAATATTGGGATGCCATACGGGCACACAAACGGCTTCAAGGCGGGTTTATCTGGGACTGGGTGGACCAAGCGATTCGCAAGCACGACGAAAGCGGCGAGGCCTACTATGCCTATGGCGGCGATTTCGGCGATACGGTCAACGATCTAAATTTCTGTTGCAACGGATTGATCTGGCCCAATCGGATCCCCCATCCAGCCATGTGGGAGTACAAGAAAATCCTCGAACCGGTCTACGTTGAGCTACTCGATGCGAGTACGGGACGCATCCGCATAACGAATCGCCGGTGCTTTACGGTACTGGACGATGTCGTGGGGACGTGGTCCTTGGCTGCGAATGGTAAACCGGTGGCCGAGGGGGCTCTTGAGTGGCCCCCCATCGAGCCGGGAGCGTCGGCGTTGACGTCCGTACCCCTGCCCCAGTACGAGCGAGAGCCGGGCGTGGAATACTGGTTGACCCTATCCTTCCGCCTCAGCAGCGATACGCCTTGGGCCGAAGCAGGCCATGAGATGGCCTTTGCCCAATTCCAAATGCCGGAATACGTCAGGCCCGAAGCTGAGACCGTGAGACAACCTGCGCCAAAAGCTACGGAGACGAACGGCCGGATTGTCATCGAAAGCTCATCGGCGACAGTCGAGATAGGCGCGGAATCGGGGGTATTGGAGTCGTTTACCGCTAAGGGTATCGAGCGACTGGTCACGGAGATGAAGATCAACGTATGGCGAGCCCCAACGGACAACGATATAGCGGTGATATGGGGCGATCGGGGCATGGCCAACAAATGGCTCAAGGCTGGCCTGGACCGATTAGAAACGCACGTCGAACAACTCGAGAACGTTACAGCGGAGTCCCCTGAGGGCATCCAAGTACGTGCGAAACTAACCTTGAAAGCGCCTGATTGTCCGCCGGCCTTGGAATGCACACTCGACTATGGGGTGGATGCGGCGGGCGATTGCCTGATTGCGGCCCGATTTGCCCCGTTGACCGAATTACCTCCCTTACCCCGACTGGGTTTCATGCTGACCTTGCCCAAAGAATTCGACCAGTTGACCTGGTTCGGACGAGGCCCACATGAGAGCTATTGGGATCGCAAACAAGGGGCGCGGGTCGACCGCCACTCGGGAACCGTGGCCGACCAATATGTGCCCTATGTGTGGCCCCAGGAATTCGGCAATAAGACCGATGTACGTTGGGTGGCTCTGACCAATGGCGAAGGGAAAGGGCTATTGGCCCAGGCGGTTGAGGGGGCGAGCCATATAGGCGTTCCGATAATGGAGGTAAGCGCCCATCACTTCGCCCTGGCTGATCTGACTCGGGCAGCCCACACAAATGAAATGAAACCACAAGATATGGTGTTCCTTTATCTTGACTACCGCCAATCTGGGTTGGGTAGCGCAAGTTGTGGTCCTGGGGTGTTGCCCCAATACGAGCTGCATCCTAAGCCAATCCAGTTTGCAGTGCGGCTAAGCGCCCTTGGGGGAGAACAGGAATTGACCGATTTATAGGAATTCTGTTTTACCCAAACATGATTATTGACACGAGTGTGTAAAGCCGTTACAATTTTGACACGCGCCGGTGCAAAGGCACCCTGTGAAGGCGTATGGAGGAAGGATGGCGTACTTCCCGGCAAGTACGTACCGAACCAAAAGGAGTTACAAGCATGGAGATGGAAAAAATCAGTCCTGGGGATCTGTGGCAGCCTAATCAGATTTGGTGGTGGTTTGCGCTGCCGCTGTACTTGATCTTGGGCGTCGTTACCATTCCCGCAACAATTGTTTGGTTTGCCCTCGACGCAGTATTCTTCTAGATCGTGCGTCAGGGATAGATTTGGGGGGCAGGATTTCCACAGGGAAAATCCTGCCCCTTGTTTTATTCGGTACTTGGTCTCAGCGTTGGATACGCATGGCTCCACCAGAGAGGAGCCGTTCGGCCTCCGCTTTGGTAGCATAGTTGAAGTCGCCCGGAATCGAATGGGCCAAAGCGCTGAAGGCATTACCGAACTTGAGGGCGTATTCGACATCGACGGTAAGATAGCCGTAGATAAATCCGGCGCTGAAGGAGTCCCCGCCGCCAACACGGTCGATGATCTCGACGTCAAATTTGGGGCCTTCGATGATGCGCCCGTCCGCAAAAGCAATAGCGCCCCACGTGTTGCGCAGTACGCTGGGATTTTCACGTAAAGTAATGGCAACCACGTCAAACTGAAATCGCTCGGCCAGTTTTTGGGCGACGACGGCGTACGTTTCGGAGGCCAGGCTCCGGAAATCATCGGCTTCGGCCGAGTCATCACCGGTGATGCCAAAGACTTTTTTCGTGTCCTCCTCCGTTGAGATTAGGATATCCACATACTCCATCATGGGCTCTTGCACGGCCCGGGCCTTCTCGGTAGACCAGAGTTTGTTGCGGTAGTTGAGGTCGTAGGATACCGTGCATCCGGCGGCCTTGGCGGCTTTAAGGGCTTCAAGAGTGGCTTCAGCGGCGGAGTCACTTAAGGCGGGGGTAATGCCGGAACAGTGGAATAGCTTGGCCCCATCGAAAACGGCTTTCCAATCCACCATGCCAGGGGTAATTTTGCTGATAGCCGTATGAGCGCGATCGTAAAGAACGGCGCTGGGACGCGGTGATGCGCCGAATTCAACGAAATACACGCCGATGCGGTCTTCCGGCGTCCAGACGATATAGTCGGTGTCTACGCCGTGTTTTCGAGCGTCGTTGCGCATCATCCATCCCAGGGCATTGTCGGTCAGGCGCGATACCCAGCGGCTCCCAAGCCCCAACCGGCTGACGGCCACGGCGACATTCAGCTCCGCACCGCCGATGCGGGCATCAAAGGAACCGGTCTGTTCAATTCGTTGGTAATCGGGCGGCGATAAGCGGACCATGGCCTCGCCAAAGGTGACGACATCAGCTTGCATGTTGATTCTCCTCCTGATGGGATTGGGTCGGTGTATGGGGCGGCCCTGAGGCGCTTCCCCGCTGCTCCCGAAGCCGAGTAAGCGCGATGCCTCCGACGACACATGCGACCGCGCCTATCAAAAAAGGCATCGGCATCGATTCCCCAGCTTCGATAGGGGCAAGGATGCGTTCGGAGATCCCGGGAATCTGGCCGAAGAAAAGGGTTAGCACGGCTCCGTTGATGATAAAGTGGCCTAGCACGCCGAGTAGGATTGACCCCGAACGCCAAACCAGATAGGTCAATACGACCCCGCTGAGAAAGGTCGGAACCATCCGGTGAATGCTGAGGTGGAACAGGGCGAACAGAAACGCGATGACCACAATGCCTGCCCAAGCCGGTAGCTTTCCGCGCAATCCGCTCAACAGGGGGCCGCGAAACAGCGCCTCCTCACAGATGGCCGGTGACAACGCCACTATAAACAATAACCCCCAAAAGCCCCATTGAGCCTTTATTCCGGCGATGGCGGCGTCCATCTCAACTCCCAATTCCTCGGGCATGGGCAACACGCGACCATGCCATGCGCTAATCTGAAGCAGCAGGACGACCCAACCTCCACAGAGCAAGACGGCGCCGATGGTATCGCACAAACGCGGCATGCGCAGGTTGAAGGCAGGAACCATCCGGATACGGAAGAACCAACAGACCAGTATGGAGGGAAGCAGTACAAGGCCCCAAAGCGTGATGAGCAGGCCAATCGAGAGCGAGCGGCTCTGAAGAAAGCTACCCAGGTGAAACAAAAGAACCAAGCAGGCCGCATACAAAAACAGAGCCAACCCAATGGTGGGCCTGTCGTGCACGGGTAGTTCGCTCCGACGAAATGTTAGGGGCAGGCCGTGGTCTTCGGCCAAGACAACCTCTTCTTGTCGGAAGATCCATCCGGCAAAAAGCAACGCCAATAGGGCATAGGCCCCCGTACTTAACAGAACGGCGAAGGCCGCGTGGATGGACACAGGCCCCATCATGAGCGCCTTGAACAACAACGCCACATTGCCGATGGGGATAAACTGGGTTGCAGGACCCAGCTTAATGCCGGGGATGGCCGCCATCGCCGCAGGGAAGATGATGAGCAAGAAGAAGGGCGTAATATAGTTCTGGGCTTCTTTGAAATCCTTGGCAAAAACAGCGATGGACATCATAATGGCCGAGATGAAAAAACTCAGCGGAGCCAGAGCCAGGAGCATTAGCAACACGGTTTGGAGAGGTAGATGCAGCTCGAACACGCCATCGAAATCGGCCGGTAAATGGGCCAGTTGGATGATAAGGGTGATCATCATGCTGGCCAGGTTGAGCACACCGGTGAGCATGGATAATGCGAAGACGGTAACGAACTTGCCGCAGAGGATCTCAAACTTGGTCGTTGGCGTCGACAGCAGCGTTTCGAACGTTCCCCGTTCTTTTTCGCCGGCGGTCAGGTCGATAGCGGGATAGAAGGCCCCCACGCCCACCATCAAAACCATGATTAAAGGCAATATGGC
Source organism: Candidatus Hydrogenedentota bacterium (assembly GCA_003557825.1). GTDB lineage: Bacteria > Hydrogenedentota > Hydrogenedentia > Hydrogenedentales > SLHB01 > PWNM01. The sequence goes on from PWNM01000589.1 coordinate 4,818, forward strand.
CCCAAGGATCGATCCGGTGATTTTCCCCCGCGTGGCAACATTTTCTTTCATTATGTCAATGGGTTCGGCATAGTCCAGATCGAGACCGGCCCGTTCGAGTCGGTCTTTGCGAA
>PWNM01000397.1 GCA_003557825.1 Candidatus Hydrogenedentota bacterium
ACGCACGGCGGTTTCGGGAATCGGACGAACACCAGGCGGGCATACCTACCGTATCATACCATTCCCATTGGAAATCGGGCAACATTTTCGGGCTATAAGACTAAAATACGCCCTATATCAATCCAAACTGCACAATATGTTGCAGTGAGAGCTTAGTCTAGCATAGTATATTCAACAAAATTGGGGTTCTGTCCTGTTTGGGCATATATCTATGATGCTTCAGGCGAAAGCAAAGTAGATAGGCTTCAGCTTGGATGATAGATGACCAATAATTTATTTAGACAAAATCAGGAAGAGTTGCTTATATTTGAGCGCTTCGCGCACTGCGAGGTAGTCACAGGAGCTGGATACAATATCGACCTAGAGTCCGTTAAAAAAGAAACTTCCTTTAAACATCCGGATATCTATTGCCGAACATATGATGGTCATGAACTGGCCTTCGAACTCGTTGAAGCCAAATATGGGAAACAAACAGGATTCCTGGTGGCGCTTGATAGGCTTCAGAGGGTATGTGATGAAGAAATCAACAAGCTTGAGGGGGATAAAAGGAAAATCCTTAAAGCCAAATATGATCAAAACAATATCGGAATAACTATACAAATACAACCAAACGGTGTTCCATCGAAGAATAAAAGCACAAAATACATAAGAAACTTGATTAGCACATTACTATCTATGTCCTCGGTCAAAATTAACTCCGGTTCTTGTATCTTTTCGGATAGATTCTGTACGCTAATCTTCAGGAAGAAAACTGGTGATCGTCTGATATCATTCTCCAGTGCGATACACACACCGCTCCCTGAATCGATATGCCTTAATGCCATTAATTCTAAATTGGCTAAGGAGTATGATGTTCAATGCGATAGGCACCTCATTGTTTACTCAGAGCAGTGGGATCTTTCTGATAATCACATTCGCGATTATATATATGCAAAGGTAAATACCGAGTGTAGTAAACATCAATTTAGCGTGGTTTGGATTTACAGCATTGGGAAATATGACAATTGCTGGATTGTTTGATAGCCTGCTTTAGATAGTAACCATTTAGCCAAAGGAAGACCATATATGCTCGACATCAAACTCTTGCGTGATACGCCCGACGTCGTTCGGCAAGCCATGGCCGACCGGCACGCCCCCATCGACTTGGAGCCCCTGCTCGAACAGGACCGGTCTCGCCGGGAACTGCTCTTCGAGTCGGAACAGCTCCGGGCCGAGCAGAATCGGGTCTCGGGCGAAATTGCCGCCAAGAAAAAGGCCAAAGAGGACGCATCGGACGCGGTCGAGGCCATGCGGTTGGTCCGCGAACGGATCAAGGGCATCGACGAACAGATCCGCGAACTCGACGCCAAACTGCGCGAGGCGTTGCTGGTCATCCCGAACCTGCCCCACGAATCCACCCCTGTGGGAGCCGGAGAGGAGGACAATGTCGAGGTGCGGCAATGGGGCGCGCCGCCGGCCTTCGACTTTGAGCCCAAAGACCATGTGGACCTGGGCCAGGCCTTGGGCGTGCTCGACCTCGAACGGGCCGCGAAGATCTCGGGGGCGCGGTTCAGCCTGTTGCGCGGCGCGGGAGCCCGGCTCGAACGGGCCTTGATCAGCTTTTTCCTCGACCTGCACACCACCGAACACGGGTATACCGAAATCCTGCCGCCTTTCCTGGTAAGTTCCGCCACCATGGAAGGCTCGGGCCAGTTGCCCAAGTTTGCCGAAGAGGCCTTTACCGTGAAGGATCGGGATTTCTGGCTCGTGCCCACGGCCGAGGTGCCCCTGACCAACATGCACCGCGACGAGATCCTCGATCCGGCCCAGCTCCCGCTCAAGTATACGGCCTACACCCCCTGTTTCCGCAGCGAGGCGGGGTCCTACGGCAAGGATACCCGGGGCATGTTGCGCCAGCATCAGTTCAACAAGGTCGAGCTGTACAAGTTCACCACGCCTGAGCAGTCGTGGGACGAGCTCGAAGCGTTGACCCGCGATGCCGAGACGGTGTTGCAACGGCTCGGCTTGCCCTACCGCGTCATGGCCCTCTCGACGGGCGACATGGGTTTCTGCGCCGCCAAGACCTACGACCTCGAGGTGTGGCTGCCGGGACAAAACCGGTATCGCGAGATCAGCTCCTGCTCGAACTGCACCGATTTCCAGGCGCGCCGGGCCAATATCCGCTATCGCCGCGACAAGAAGACCGATTTCGTCCATACGCTGAACGGCTCGGGCCTGGCCGTGGGACGCACCGTGCTGGCCATTTTGGAAAATTATCAGCAGGCCGACGGCAGCGTGGTCGTGCCCGAGGTGTTGCGGCCCTACATGGGCGGACTCGACCGGATCACCGCCCCATCATGAGCGACGCCCTCGAACAAGCTGCCCGGGTCCTCCACGGGGCTACGTCCATCGTGGCGGTGACGGGCGCGGGCATCTCGGTCGAGAGCAATATCCCCGCCTTTCGCGGGCCCAAGGGGTTGTGGACCAAGTATCCCCCCGAGGAATACGCCACCATCGAAGGGTTTTTGGAAGATCTCGCCAAGGTCTGGCGCTTGTGGTATGAACTGGGCGATCTGCTCGCCGACAGCGCGCCCAATCCGGCCCATTATGCCCTGGCCCAACTGGAGCAGGCGGGCAAACTCGATGCGATCATCACCCAGAACGTGGACAACCTGCACCAGGCCGCGGGCAATCAACATGTCATCGAGTACCACGGCAACGGCAAGCGCATGGTCTGCCTCGAATGCGGCGCGCAACAGCCCATTCCCGAGGGCCCCGACCGGCCATTGCCGCCGCGCTGCGTCTGTGGCGGGCTCATCAAACCGGACGTGGTCATGTTCGGCGAGCTCATCCCTCAAGACGCCCTGACCGAGTCGGAACACCTGGCCATTCAATGCGATGTCATGCTCGTTGTGGGCACCTCGGCCGAAGTCTATCCGGCGGCCCAAGTCCCCCACACGGCCAAGTATGCCGGCGCGTACATCATCGAGGTCAATCCCGAACACACGGCGTTCACCAGCACCATCACCGACGCCTTTCTGCAGGGGCCTGCAGGCCACATGCTCCCCGCGTTGTTGGCCCAGGCCGGCGTGACACGTTAGACGTTCCCTACCGCCGGACTTCCCACAGGCGGCCCGTCTCCGTATCCCGCACCTGGATGCCCTGGCGATCGGGCAGGACCTCCTCATACTCGAACCGGTCGAACGATTCCCCTGGGCGGGCCCGGTAGCGGTCGCTACGGCGCGTAAGGGGATCGGTGACCCGCAGATAGACCTCTTCCGTGTCGAAAAAGGAGATGATCCGGATAACCGGCTGTTGCGAATAGGCGTCGCGGGGCCGCTTGAACAATTGGGTCAGATAGAATCCGTCCATGCCGTCGAAGGCCACGCCCACCGCCGTGTGGGTATACGACGGCGTCAGGATGTTGTCCCGATGGCCCGGACTCTCCATCCAACCCTTCACCGCTACGTCGACCGGGTCGGGATAATTGTTCATGGCCAGGTTTTCGCCCGACCGTTGGTACAAGATGCCCGCATCGGCGAAGCGATCCGCATGGTTCCGGCCGTCCGGGTCGTAATGGTCGAAGTAGTCCCGATCGATCATGTCCTGACTATGGGCCCGGGCCACGTCGCGCAGCCCGTCGTGCGGTTCCAGGCTGTTGAGCCCGTAGGCCACCCGTTCCAGATTGACCCGCCGGAGGGTCTCGGCTTCGAGGGCCACGATATCGTCCGGGGTCACATCCAGCGGTTCCGCCGCCTTCTGCACAAAGAGCTGGGTGAAATAATAGCCGCCCCGATCATCCGGAGCCACGCCCACCCCCGAATGCGAGAAGATGGCATCCAGAATGGTCTCCCGCGGTTGGGCGCTCCGCAACCAGCCCCGCACCGCCACCTCCGCCGGATTCGGATGGTTGTTCCACGCCAGATTGGCGCTCACCACCCGATAGGCCACGCCCGCCGCCTCGATATGCTCCAAGGGGTCGCTCTCCTCGAGCCGTTGCCCCCCCGGCGTACCGTTCTGCGCCAGGTCGCGGCTATGGGCCCGGGCAATATCCACCAACACCGGATCCCGCTCCAACGGTTCCAATCCATTGGCCCGGCGTTCCGCGTTGATCTGGTCGAAAGCCTCCCGTTCCGCCTCCGCCTCCGAGGTCCGCGCAGCACGCACATCCCGCATCTCCGAAGGATCGCCGCCCCCCGGCCGCGACGCCACCGAATCCTGCCCCGCCACATACAACCCCGCCACCGCAACGACCAACGCCGCCACGATGCCCAAGGCAACACCGAAAGTTATGACAATATACCGCAGCATTCCATCCTACCGTTCCCGGCGACCACACCGCCCAATCCCAATAGAAACAGCACACCCGCCACTATAAATCCCAACGCACCCCAACACAACCCCGACGACACCCCCACGAGCATCCCCTCTTTGTGCCCCTTGGTGTCCTTCGTGCCTTCGCGTGAGCCTCTTCGTGCCCCTTGGTGTCCTTCGTACCTTTGTGGTGAATCCTTCGTACTCATCGCCGTGTCCTTGATGGCTCGATGCCGTCTCAGTTCATTCCGTTTCCACCCGTGCTAAAGCCTCCCGAGAAGCCCGGCTGAAGCCGGCTCCGTTTGTGTTCGCTCCCTTGCCACCCCGGCTAAAGCCGGGTGCTAAGACGGCGTCGGCTAAAGCCGACTAATGGAGCCTATCCGGGCGTTCCAATTCGCCCGTGGCTCGACGATACCCTTGGCTGGACGAACGCTATCATTCCCCCACTTGGCCATCGCCCACCGATTGGGCCACCCTGGTGATCCTTTGCATTCGGAAATATCCTCTCCCCCCATGTGCCCCTGGCGACCCCATTGCCCTTCACCCCATCCTGTTGAACCCTTCGCGCCCATCGCGCCTTCGCGTGAGGTTATTCTACCCCCATTGAATCCCCCTCAGTCGGCCCTAGC
>PWNM01000076.1 GCA_003557825.1 Candidatus Hydrogenedentota bacterium
ATGCGGATCGCCCACGGCGATGCCCCGCGGATGCCCCTCTCCATCTGCGGCGAACTCGCAGGACGCCCTATGCATCTTCCTCGACTCCTGCAATGCGGCATCCGGGCCTTCAGTGTGGCTCCGCCATTGATTCCGGATATCAAGGCCACTATTCGCGCCGCGAGGGTCGAAGGCGTCGACCCATGAAAGGGGCGGAAGGGGCCTTGCGCGGCCGAAGCATGGTTACTGCTGCGTGGCTGGACGCCCATGTGGGGGTTGGCCATCCGAGCAATGTCAGCCGTGCGATGTCCGCCTTTCGCAGTCCGTCCGACCAAAGACGAAGACAACTCAAAAGAATGATTCTGCAAGCCTGCAAGTGACCCCTTCCGCCCCCAAGGCGCGGGGCGAGTGGAGATTGACGCCGATCCGCCTTCGGCCTATTCTGTCCCCGGGTCCCGAATCGAACATGAACTCGCCCGCGTTTGCCATGAGACGCGTCACATACAACCGAGCCGTATAATTATGAAATCAAAACGATGTCTCCTTTTCTGTGTTTATCTCGCCGCCGCCCCGATGATTTCTCTGGCGTGTACCACGCTGATCATTACGCCGGGGGCGACGGAGTGTGGTGCCATGTTTGTGGTACACTCCGACGATGGGCATGTTGTGGATGCCCGCCTGATGTATGTTCCGCCGGCGGATCATCCGCCGGGCAGCATGCGGCCTGTACACTATGATGCTGTCTCGCTTGGAGAATTACCGCAATACGCCGCTTTCTCCTACCGACGTTATACGGGCGACGCGCGGGGTCCCGACTACGCGATGCCTGGAAAACCCCAAACCGAAGCCATCGGCTATATCCCGCAGGTGGCCCGGACCTACGGGTATTTCGATGGCAACTACGGGATCATGAATGAACACCAGCTTATGTTCGGTGAGTGTACAAACGGTTCCAAGACGGATGGCGCGTTGCCCGGTCCGGACCGTCTGTTCTACAGTGCGGAACTGGCGCGCGTGGCACTGGAACGCTGTACCACCGCCCGTGAAGCCGTCCTCTTGATTGGTGAATTGATCGACACCTACGGACTCTATGGAACCGGCGAAACCCTGCCGGTTGCGGATCCGAACGAAGGCTGGGTCATTGAAATGATCCCGGGGCCGGATGCGATGCCCAGCCTCTGGGTTGCCCAGCGCGTGCCGGATGGCGAGGTCTTCATGGCCGCCAATTCGTTTCGCATTCGCGATATTGACCCGGACAATCCAGACCAGATCTTCAGCACCAATCTTCATACCGTGGCCGAAGCACAAGGCTGGTGGAAACCGGAGGACGGACTGCTGGACTGGCTTTCCACGGTCAGCTTGGGCGAATACAATCATCCCTATTATTCGTTGCGCCGTGTCTGGCGCTTACTCGACAAACTCGCGCCCTCTCGACAGTTTAGTCCGTGGGTCGAAGATGGATTTACACGCGCCTATCCGTTCAGCATCGCACCCGAACAGAAACTGTCGCGAAAGGATGTCCGGCACCTGCTGCGCGATCACTATGAAGGTACGGAATTTGATATGACCCAAGGAGTTGCGGCCGGTCCCTTTGGTTGTCCCTATCGCTATTTAGGAAGCTATGAAGCAAGCGGCGACGTGTCCGACCCAACCCGTACGCACGAAGGTGCCTGGGAGCGACCGCTCTCCGTTTATTATTGCACGTACGTGTTTGTCGGCGAAGCTCGATCTTGGTTGCCTGATCCCATTGGAGGCATTCTGTGGTTCGGTAATGGACGCCCTGCCCAAACGGTGTTCGCTCCTTTTTATGCGGGGATCCATGAAGTCGCGGCCCCGTATACGATCAGTGATGCACGGATCTATTCGCGCGATTCAGCCTTCTGGGTGTTCAAGATGGTGGAAAATTGGGCGGCCCTGAATTACCGCGCCATCCAAGCGGACATAGAAGCCAAACAACAAACGCTCGAAAGAGAGGCGGACGCCGGGATAGCGCTGGTTGATCAACAAGCCCTGGCGCTGCACCAGCAAAGCCCTGAAGCGGCAAGGGCTTTCCTGACTGAATTCAGCAAGAACACCGCACACCACATCGTCTCTTCTTGGCTTGAATTCAGTGACCGGCTCATCGCCCGCTATGCGGATGGCGGCATTAATTATCCCGGGAAACTCAACATCAAGAGCGGGTACCCGCGCGACTGGTTGGAAACCACCGATTGGCCGCACGGGCCCATCCAATACGAACCATCGGTCGCGACGGAATAGAAGGCAAGGCGACCCTTGCGTGCACTGCTGCCTTGAACGATGACGAGAATCTCGCGTCCTCGTGCGACCCATTGCCCTTGCCACCCCCTGCACACGTGATTCTGACATCACAGCAGCGCAAGACTATCAAACACGTCGGACCCTAGCTATTCCCAGCGTTTGCCGATCGAGCACCGCGCGTCGCATCGGTTCGCGGGGTAGGGTTAGACTCCATAGGGAAGCGGGTGCGGGTGCTACCGGTCGGCTAGAGGGGTCAGTCCTTGCATACTTGCAGCACCTTCTTTTTCAGTTGCTTGCGTTTCCGGTCGGTCGGGTTTCGGAAGGCGGATACCGCACGGCTTACATTGCTCGCGTGGCCAACCCCCACATGGTCTTCCATCCATGCAGCGGTAACCAGGCTTCGGCTGCGCAAAAACCAGACCACCGCCTGCTTCAATGGGTCGGATGACCGTAACGCCCTGATCGATTCCGCATCCGTACTCAATGCGATCAGGGTTTTTTGCAGCCACTGTTCCGCCATCCGATCGTCATGACGCATCAGCCCAGTGCGATCATAAGACGAGCGACGCTTGCCCCTGACCGCTTTGTCCGCCAAGTCTTCCAAGCGATCCCGAAAGGTCTGATCCCCCATGTACCAGCCGCGACGGAGCGCGCGCCACTCTTTATCCAACTCTCCCCCATCATCCCCGAAGTACAACTGATGAACCAAACGCTCCATAAGACCGCGATAACGACGACGGCCCGATGCGCCCTCTCCCCCCAAGCCCAGCGAACCAAATACCCGCCCTCGAACGAGCCAGAGAGGTAGCGGCTTACCGCTCACAAAGGCCCGGTAACTACTCCAGGGATAAGAGGACAGCGATGGATTATCCGCATCCAGGAGCCGCGCCCGCGCCGGATTCAAATGAATGTAGTCGCTCAGCACGCGAAAGTATTCGCTTTCATCCGAATTTACAGGGATTGCCTTATAGCGGCCTTGGAATACGTGACCGACCAAATTGTTCTGGAGATTGAATCGGATCGTATACGTGCCCTGCAGCCAACGCATGCCTTCGACCAGATTCGCCTCGGGCGTCTCGAGAAGCAGGTGATAGTGATTGGTCATCAGCACATAGGAATGGACGCGAAAACCCGCCCGATCACAAGCCTCCTCCAATGTGTCCAGAAAACGATACCGGTCGCGATCCGATCGAAATATCTCCTCTCGACGGTCCCCGCGACTCAGCACATGATACACCGCACCCGGATACTCTATTCTGACTTTACGAGCCATGAAGGGAGACTAACCCGATTCCATTATCCACACAAGCGCCATTCTGCAAGCATGCAAGGACTGACCCCTTCCGCCTCTCTCGATCCCGCTAAAGGACGGGGACACCGCGTGCCAGAGTTCGTTTGTGCTGGTAACCACTTCGTCTAGATCATTGGTCCAGGTGACAACCGCCACCGAGGAAGTGTGCCAGACTGTGGTCGCATAGATCTCGACCAGATCGATGGCATTGGTCACCGTTACTTGAACATGACCGGTCGCCAAAGGGATCATGCCGGATATGTGAAAGGCTGTGCTGGACCGCATAGATACAGATTCACCTTCCGTAGCTCGCGCCGCTTCCTCGGCCTGACTCTCTCGAATCCGTCTTTGCACATACAAGAAGGGCTCAACATCCTCAAAAGCCACAAGGTCGACATGCAACACCACACGGGAGGGGTCCGCCCCCTCCGGCCACGTACGCAAACGTTGCCCCGAAGATACAATCGTGATGGGGTCTCCGGTCGCGTTGTACACGACGGTCTCCCGAGTCACGGGATCAAGAACCAGCGCCAACGGATAAACAACGACACTGTTCTTGTATTCGCCACGCACGATGCCGAAGGCCTCCTGTGCATAGGTATCCGGGCGGAAATCGGCAGGCCGGGCAAAGGTGCGGCCGGTGGCGGTGATGCAGCGGAAGCGTGAGAGCGCGAATGTGCCGATACGGTCTTTGCGAACGTGCCGGGCCAGCACGTACCAGTTGCCGCGATAGGCGAGCAGGTGATACGGGTTACACTTTCTCAAGGGGTATGCCGTTAGATGACACACCCCCTTGTCTACACTGGGCGGCATGGTGGAGCAAGTCCGTCGTCCGCGCCGACCCAAGGCATCGCCGCTCTGGCAATGCTATAACAGGCTGTAGGCTGTAGGTTTCAGGAATGAGAGATGACCCGTTCATCGAACCGGTATTGTTCGCGAACGGCTGAAGCCATCGTGACGGGGAAGGTCTGTCGCTTTCCGCCCGATGACATCCCAAACGCCCTGCCTCCGGTCGGTCCGGCCCCGGGGCTGGACCGACCGGAGGCAGCCAAACCCCGAAGCTTGACGTCCACCCCCGATGTAGCCACCCTCGCACCATGAAAGCGAAACGTTCAGCCAGTCTCGGACCTCAACAGCGGCCCCTCACCGGGAACCGCCCAAAAGGCCATTCCTTATCAAAGTAAGGAGGAATTGAAATGAAAAGAGTACTGATAGTTTTTACTATTTATTTTATTTTTACGAATCTTACAGTTGCTCAAAATGAGAATTGGCCATCGAAGGACACTCCCATTGTAATCGTACATGGTGCTTGGGGTGGAGCGCATGATTGGCGTGCGGTGGAAAATAGATTAAATAAACACGGATA
>PWNM01000205.1 GCA_003557825.1 Candidatus Hydrogenedentota bacterium
CAACGTTTGATGTTAGGGCAATTGGTGAAGCGGCATGTATCGGATTCCGAACAGATCTGAGTCCACAGATCCCGGGGCGGCACGAAAGGTAAGTCGGACAGGCTGCCGTCTTTGGTCTTCTCCGCCCATTGGGCAATGCTTTTCAGAACAGCTTCATCGTTTTCATCATCGAACAGGGTGGCCTCGGACATGGCCCTTTCGAAACGACGCCAGCAAAGGTAATTACTTCGGCCTTTGACCAACACCGTGTTAAACTCGCCCCCCAAACACTGCTCGAGGATAGGGATGTCTTTATGGATGATCTGCTCCTGAAGATTGATGGTCTTGGTCGAGATCACCACCCGCTCACGATTGCGCACAGACCAAAGTATGGCCGGGATCAGATAGGCCATGGTCTTGCCAATTCCCGTGGGGGCCTCGATGACCGCAATGCCATCACGGTTGAAAGCGTCCGCCACGATCCGCGTCATGTCCACTTGCTGCGGTCGGGCTTCATAATAGGGAGCGAGATGGGCAGCCAACGCTCCCTCGGAGGCGAAAATCGCGTCAAGTTCCGCAGGATCGAGGGGGCTCCGATCCTTGTCCAGGAAAGGTTCGACGATCACATAGACCCGTTCGACCGCGTTATCCACAATAAAAACGCCATGCCCCTGCGAGGCAAATACGGATGCCAAATGCAGGTCTGCCTCGGAAGGTTCGAGATCACCGGATGGGTGGTTATGTAAGACGACTTCGCGAGTGCGCAACCCCTCAAGGAGCGCAGGCACAGCGGTGTCGTTGCCTCGCGCGCAGACCCGTACCTCCGTCACGAGGCCATCGGCGTTGACAGAGCCTGCAAAGAACACCTCGCGGCCGCCGGTGTCTTCGATGGCTTGCCGCATGGAATCAAGCACATTCGGGGCTATACGCGCTGAGGCGGCTTCTCCAAATTGATCCGTCATAAATGGTTTTCCGAGTGGTTCCGTTCCCCATAATGGACCATCATTTGAAATCGGTTAGGCAAAAGGCGGAACAGACGATAGCCTTGCAGAGGAGCATCAGCCATGTATTCTAGCCGATGACGTCATGGTGGAGCCAAAAGCCTAGGAATGCCGTTTATCGTTATAGCACGACAAAGCGGGATGGTTCCATAGGCTTGGTCGTAAATCTTCCGCCCTGCCCCCTATTGGACAGCGACAGAACGGTCAAGATATGATAGCCGGATGCCCTATGGGGCTTCGGAAACACAGAAGGATTTATCCGGTATGGTCCTTATCGGACTAACAGACATTCATGGCGACACCCGCGCAGTGGATGCGATCGGCGAGCAACTGGCCCGAGCGGATCTGGTGATTATTGCAGGGGATCTGACGCATTTTGGCGGCAGAACGGCCCTACTTCGTGTTCTAGATGCGCTCCGAGCCTACGCCAATGCCATTTTGGCCGTGCCGGGCAACTGCGACAATCCGGAAGTAGGTACCGTTCTTGACACCATGGGATTGAGTCTGGACGCTCGGAATCGAACCATTGATAGCATTGCGTTTTGGGGCGCCGGCGGAGCAATGCCTGGGTCGAAATGGACACCGAGTGAATGCAACGACTCCGTCCTCAGTACTCGGTTGGAATCGGCCGCACGCGGGGTGCAACCGCCATCCATTCTTGTCGTCCATCATCCACCGCTCAACACGGGCGCAGATCGGGAACCGGGACGGTTGCATGTGGGAAGTTCGGCCGTCCGCACATGCATCGAAAAACATTCGCCCATGCTGTGTTTTACCGGCCATATCCATGGGGCTCGGGGCATATCAACGCTTGGAAGTACGACCGTGGTGAATCCCGGTCCTTTCAAAGACGGTTTTTTTGCCAAGGTCGAGGTTGAAGGAAATCATGCGCATGTTACCTTGCATGGATAATTGTTAAACGCCATACTGTCCAATTAATACATAAAGTAGAAACACTCGTGCCCTTGCAGACTTATCGTAACCATTCAAAGGAGTTGAGGTACAAATGACCCGTCCATTTCAGCTAGTCGCTCCCCGCTTTCTCCCCCCCCTAGACGAAGGATTTCGGCCCGCGGTATTGGCGAATCATGCATTCGTAGATTCAGTACGCAAGAGCGGCCAGGAAACGCCTTTGGTATTGGGGCTCGAACGGTCGGATGGATCGGTCTCGCGGTACGAAACGATTGTGTTTCCAGAAGATCACCCGCAGGCTAACGCAAACCTCGAGTATGCAGAGCGTTTGGTCAAATTCCTGCTCTGGCAGCGGGGTGGTTGTACGGTCTATGTCGGCGGTCCGCCGAGCATCGGCGCATATATTACAAAATGCTATTCGCCCGATGGAACGCGATCCTTTGATTACCAGTTCATGGGCGAGGATGTCTATGAAACCCCGTTCAAAGTAGTCTCCTGCTCGGCCGGCGCAGTGCCCGCGAAACATGAACAAACGCAGCCGCTAGGCCGTCATCTTGATGGTTGCCGCATCGGCTTCGATCTGGGCGCTTCCGATCGGAAGGTCTCGGCTGTCATTGACGGGAAAGCTGTCTACAGCGAAGAGGTTGTGTGGGAACCTCGGAAGCAGACAGACCCCGAATATCACTACAATGAGATCGTAACGGCATTGCGCACAGCGGCCTCAAAAATGCCCCGAGTCGATGCCATTGGCGGCAGTTCAGCCGGGGTCTACATCAACAATCGGCCCATGATCGCCTCGTTGTTTCGGGGAGTTCCAAAGGATCGGTTCGACCGTGTCCGCAGCCTGTTTCTACGAATCCGCGATGAATTCGGCGTTCCCCTTGAAGTGGTTAACGACGGCGAAGTCACCGCATTGGCAGGCTCGATGTCACTCGAGGACAACGGCGTCCTGGGAATTGCCCTAGGTTCGAGCGAAGCGGGCGGCTATGTCACAATGGATGGAAATATAACCGGTTGGCTAAATGAGCTGGCTTTTGCCCCAATCGATTATAATCCCGATGCGCCGGTTGATGAATGGTCGGGTGACCGGGGTGTGGGAGCGCTCTATTTCTCACAACAATGCGTATTCCGACTGGCGCCCCGTGCGGGTATCGAGCTTCCGAAAGATGGAACCGATGCCGAACGGCTGAAAGCAGCCCAGGAAAAACTCGAATCCGGAGACGAGGAAGCAACAAATATATGGCGTAGTATGGGCGTTTATATGGGATATGGAATCGCCCACTACGCCGATTTTTATGACCTGAAACATGTACTGGTGCTAGGCCGATGTACATCGGGGCAGGGCGGAGACCTAATCGTCCAGGGTGCGAAAGCCGTGCTCGAGGCCGAGTTCCCGGAATTGGCCGCTCGAATCAACGTGCAGTTGCCCGACGAGAAGGCCCGGCGGGTTGGACAGTCTATCGCCGCCGCAAGTCTACCAGCGCTTAACAAATGATGGCTCAACAGGGAATGAGGCCATGCAGCTTCCCGACACCCGCTTTGCCCGCGTGGGCGTGGTATTACTGACCCATAGCGTGTATTTTGTTGGGACAACGGTGTTGGCGTATATCGCCTTGCTGTTTCTATGCGTAAGACTCGGCATCCTTCACTTCGGAAACCGTTACACATACGGATACGAGGAAACGCTGCTTGGAAGCTGGCAAGCCCATAGGCCATTGTTCATCGTAGCATTAGCGATTGGCCTTATAAGTGGCATTTTTGGTCCGTTTGTCTACGCAGCAAAGACCATGCGGGGCCGTGGAACCCTGGTTGATGTTCGCCGGCATAGCCGATTCACAGTCGCCCCATATAATCAAGGGAATTCCATCGATATGGACGACGAGGAACGGAATATGTAACGCCGAATGACGGTGGGAAGGACAGGTACAAACCGTGCAAATCGAGTGCTTGAAAACACGCATTATTGTCGCAGTCCTGACCCATCTCGTGTACTTTTTCCTCGGAGCAACAGCCGCGTTCTTCATATTACTACGGATCGAGATGGGCTCCCGTGACAATTTGGGTGCGGACCATAACGCTCCGTGGTTGAACTACACTATGCCATTGGTATTGGCCTCGGGAGTCGTAGGTCTGCTCTGCAGCGCTTTTGGCCCATATCTGTATAAGCGTCACATCATGCGCGGCCGTGGAACGCTCGAGGAAGTGCGCAGCAAGAGCCAATATACGGGTCCCAACTACAACCAAAAAAATGGTGTTTCAACCAACGAGGAGGAATCATGACGTTTTCACGAAATACAGCGGAAGTGTTTGTGCCCGATGGGCTGGATGTCGAAGCTGCTCTGGGCCGGACCACTCATTTGGCCATCGGAGCCCATCAAGATGATCTTGAGATAATGTCCTTTTCAGGCATCATGGCTTGTTTCCAACAAGAGGACAAGTGGTACACCGGCGTCGTTGCGACGAACGGAAGCGGATCACCCCGCGATGATGTGTACAAAACCTACACCGATGAGGCCATGCGAGAGGTACGCGCCAAGGAACAAAAAAAGGCCGCCGTGGTTGGGGAATACGCCGCTCAGATCCTACTGGACCATCCGAGTTCGGCCATCAAAGATGGATCCGATAAGACCGTTGTAAAGGACATTATAAGCATCCTCAAAGCGACAGCTCCGCAAGTAGTGTATACGCACAACCTGGCCGATAAACACGACACCCATGTGGGTGTTGCGCTTAAGACCATCGAGGCCATCCGGTCTTTACCCGAAGGGGATCGCCCGAAAAAGCTGCTTGGATGCGAAGTTTGGCGCGACCTGGACTGGCTGCATGACGAGGACAAGGTATCCCTTGATGCATCGGCCCATGAAAACCTCCAAGCGGCGTTACTGGGAATATTTGACTCCCAGATATGCGGTGGGAAACGGTATGATCTGGCCACCATGGGACGACGAAAAGCCCACGCCACGTATCACCAATCCCACGGGGTCGACGAGA
>PWNM01000090.1 GCA_003557825.1 Candidatus Hydrogenedentota bacterium
CATGACCGTGACATCGAAGGCGGACGGATTCAGCCCATTTGGCTCACCTTGCATGTACCCCGCAGCGCCGAACCGGGAACCTATGAAGGCCAGGTGACCCTGCTATGGGGCGACGACGGCGCAGAAGTCTTGCCGGTCAGCATCGACGTGCTCGATGCGGCCATGCCCGATCCCAAGGCCTATCGGTTTTATCTCGACCTGTGGCAACATCCGGCTGCCGTGGCCCGCTACCACCGGGTCGATTTGTGGTCCGATGCCCATTGGACCCTGCTCCACGCCTACAACAAGAGGCTGGCCGGGTCTGGGCAAAAACCGATCACGGCCTGCATCATCCACGACCCCTGGGCGAGCCAGACTTACGATCCCCACGCTTCGATGGTGGGATGGATGCGCCACGGCAACGGGACCTATCGGTTCGATTTCACCCAATTCGACCGCTATGTCGAGACCTGCCGCACCGACGGATTCACCGGCCCCATCGCATGTTATTCCGTATCGATGGGTCCGGGCGACCGCATGGATTGCCCGATTCGCTACTTCGACATGGCGGCGGGACAGTTCAAGCGGCTGGAGATGCAGGTGGGCGACGATACCTATCGGGCGGTGTGGAAAACCTTCTTCGATGCCTTTATCCCGCACCTTCGCGAACGGGGTTGGCTCGATCAGGTCTGCATCGGCATCGACGAAGCGCCGTCGGAAAAAATGAAGGCTCTGCTTGACGTGGTGCCCTATGAACTGAAAATCGGACTGGCCGGGAACTACCATCCCGAACTCGATGGCCATATCCACGATTATTGCGTCATCTATCCGGGGCCGCCGGAGGGCATTCCCATGGCACGCCGCGCCGAGGACCGCATCACGACCTTCTATACCTGTTGCGGACCCGCCTTCCCCAACACGTTCACCTTCAGTCCGCCCCTTGAATCGCGGCTGTTGGCGTGGCATGCCCTGCAATGCGACGCCGAGGGCTACCTGCGGTGGGCCTTCAATTCCTGGTCGGCCGACCCCATTGCCACGGCCGATTTCGGGCGCTGGCCCGCAGGCGATACCTACCTGGTCTATCCCGGTCCGGCGAGTAGCGTGCGGTTCGAGTTGCTCAAGGCGGGCATTCAGGATTTCGAATTGGTCTGCCAAGCCCGGGATCGACGGCCTGAAGACCCGCGCCTGGTCGAGGCCCTCAAACTGGCCAACGCCGAACACGATGGGACCAAGGCCGACCCCGCCGACGTCACCCAGGCGCGCGCCCTGGTCAATGCCGTGGTCGCCGACGCCGGACGCGCACCTTCGCCATAAGAGGGACGGAAGCGGTTAGATTCGAACCAGCCCTGCGCCTTCGGCGGGCAACGAGATGATCACCTCGCCGTCAATGCCCGTCCGTTTTTTGTAATCGGTCAGCAGGGTCTTCGAGAAGCGTTCGATCTCGGCTTCGGCCACCAAGCTTACCGTAGAACCGCCGAAACCCGCGCCCGTCATGCGCGAGCCGTAGCATCCCTCTTGATCACGAGCGATCTCGGTCATGGCCACCAGTTCGGGGCAGGTCACTTCGTAATCCATATGCAGGCTTTCGTCGGATAAGTTCATCAACTCGCCGAGATCGGCCGCCTCGCCGCTGCGCATGGCAAAACTGGCCTTTTTCGTCCGCTCGATTTCGTTGATGACATGCCGCGCCCGACGGAACACGTTCTCCGGCAGGCCCTTTTTACAGTGTTCGAGATCCTCGATGGTGAAATCCCGCAGATGGGTGCCGCCTTTCTCGTGACAACCCCGGAGATAGCGCACGGCCTCGTTGCATTCGGCCACCCGCTCGTTGTACTTCGAGGCCGACAACCCCCGGGAAACGCCCGTGTTGGCAATGACAAAAGCCGCCATGGGGATCTGCTCGGGGACATGCTCGTATTCAAGGCTACGGCAATCGAGGTACAGGGCGTGGTTGTGCTTTGCCATGCGCACCACAAACTGGTCCATGATGCCCGTACTGAGGCCGAGAAACTCGTTTTCTACGCGGCGGCCCAACTTGGGGGCTTCCGGCCCGTCGAGGCGAAATTCACCCAGGGCCTCGAACATGACCAGCGCCGCCATTTCGAGGCTGGCCGAACTGCTCAGTCCCGCGGCGACAGGCACATCGCCGGTGATCACCACATCGGCTCCGTATACGGGCAAGTGGAGTTTGCCGAGTTCGTGGGCCACGCCGACGAGATAATCGATCCACGGTTCGTGGGGGTTGCGCTCGCAATGCTCGAGAGACGCATCGGTGTGGCGTTCGAGGTTGGCTGCGTAGGCCCGAAGCTTACGATCGCTTCGGGGACGGGCCAGGATCACCGTCTCCCGCTCGATGGCCATGGGCAACACAAAGCCATGGTTGTAGTCCGTATGCTCGCCGATGATATTGACCCGGCCCGGAGCGCGGGCGATGACCGTCGGCTCGCTGTTGTACTCGGAACGGAACGTGTCAACTGCTTGTTGTATGTCAATGCTCACGGTTCATATCCTTCTCTTGTTCGGATCGGCTACTGCTCAATCCGGTATGATATCATCGAGTCCAGTCGCACCGGTCAGATTGGCTCCATCGAAGACGGTATTCACGATTTCGGCGCTCTCGAAACAGGCTTCCTCGAGATCGGCGTTGCGCAGCACGGCCCCGTCAAAACACGCTCCGTCGAAGTCGGCGTTCTTCAACACGGCCCCGTCGAGCACGGCTACCGAGAAATCCGCGCCCAAAGCGTTGCACCCCTCCATTTGCGCGCCCGAAAGCACCGCTCCGGAGAAATTGGCCCCGTCGAGGTTGGCCGTCTGGAAACTGGTAAGGCTGCATTGGGCGCCGCTGAAGTCGGCCCCCTCGAGATCGCAGGCGCGCAGAGTGGCCCCGGGCAGGTTGGCTCCGGAGAACGTTCCCCCGGCGAAATTTGATGCCCCCAAATCAGCCCGCTCGAGGTTTGCCCCCGTAAAGTCGGCGCCGTCGCCTTCCCCGGCGGATAGGTCCGCCCGATATAAGTTGGCTCCTGAGAAATCGGTTTTATTAAGGTCCGCGCCGCTTATGGCGGCTTCCGCCAAATTGACGCCCGAGAAATCCCATCCTGTGTAATCACCGCCGTCCAGCTTGGCCTGCGAGAGGTCGATGCCCCCCACTTCCACTGTGGCCCGTAGGCGCTCCCACGCTTCGCGACCTTTGCGCACGGCAGCGACATGATCCGGATTTGCCATGGTTCTCCTCCTATCTATGCGGTAGCCAAGGTATTATTGCAATACCCAGTCTCCGAAGTATTAGTTTGGGTAGCCGTCAGGGTGAGCCTGCATCCAATTCCAGGCGTCCTCGACAATAGTATCGATATCGCTCTTGACCGGTTTCCATCCCAGCACATCACGGGCCTTTTCCGACGATGCAATCAACCGATCGGCGTCACCCGCCCGACGGGGGGCGATGTCAATGGCCACTTCGTAGCCCGTTACCCGTTCGACGGCGTGGATGACGTCCAGTACCGAAATGCCTATCGAATTGCCGAGATTAAACACGTCCGATCCCTTGCCGTGGCGTAGACGGTTCATGGCGCGGATATGGGCATCGATCAGATCCTCCACGTGGATATAATCGCGCAAACAGGTCCCATCAGGGGTTTTGTAGTCGCGACCGTAGACGGTGACCACGTCCTGGAGTCCTTCGGCCGTGCGCAACACGTTCGGGATTAGATGGGTCTCGGGATAATGATCCTCGCCAAATGTGGCACTGGCTCCGGCAGCGTTGAAATAACGCAATATGGCATAGCGCATGCCATAGGCACGGTCGTACCATTCGAGAACTTGCTCGACCATGCGCTTGCTGATACCGTACGGATTGAGCGGGCGAATGGGCGCCGTCTCGGGAATGGGCACGTGCTCGGGATGGCCGTACACAGCCGCCGTCGAGCTGAAGATGAACCGGTTCACCCCGTATTCGCGCATGGCTCGAAGGACATTAAGCGCGCCGGCAACGTTGTTCTCGAAGTACTTCGCCGGATCCTCGCAGGATTCGCTTACGACAATGAACGCGGCAAAATGCATCACCGTATCGATGGGATGACGGAAAAACACGTCGCGCAGCAGGTCCAAGTCGAGGATATTGCCCTCGTAGACCATGGCCTGAGGTGAAAGGGCAGCGCGATGGCCGGTGGAAAGATTGTCGCAAACCACCACCTCTTCGCCCGCTGCGAGCAGTTTTTCGACCGCGATGCTGCCGATGTAGCCGGCGCCCCCCGTTACCAACACTGCCATAGCCGTCTCGCTCCTTGTGATGAAAACGGCGCGCCAACGCGCGCCGTTCTATTCGTATACCGCCCCAGGGGAATCTCCCAAATTCGTGCGCTCGGGCGGGCGTATCTGGCTATTACACGATAGCCTGTTCGGTGTCCTTGTCAAAATAATGCGCTTCACGCATGTCAATATCAAGAATGTGCGGCTCGTTGACCGGAGGTTCGTGGTCCGTGTCGATTCGAGCGGTCATCGAGCGGTCGCCCACCTGAAGATACAAGTAAATCTCGGACCCCATCGGCTCGACCACTTCGACCAGCGCCTGGAGGCTCTTACCATCGACCATCTTCTGGTTCACATTCTGGTCGAAGGACTCGGCGCGGAGGCCCAGGGTCACTGTTTTCCCTGCATAGGGCTCGAGCTTCTTGCGATGCTCGGAATCAACCTCGAGGTTGACTTGGCCCGTTTCGTCCTGGACCCGTACCGAGCCGTTTTCCGTGACGATTTTGCCGTCGATAAAGTTCATGGGCGGGCTGCCGATGAACCCCGCCACAAACTTGTTCACCGGGGTGTGGTACAGCTCGAGAGGCGGCGCGATCTGCTGGATGACGCCGTCAAGCAACACGACAATGCGGTCG
>PWNM01000439.1 GCA_003557825.1 Candidatus Hydrogenedentota bacterium
CTGGGGACCGGACTTCAGTTGACCGAACTGGATGCGTGGTTGGTGGATGCCATACCCAGCGAAGACATGTCGTACTGGCTCATCGTAGCCATCTGTTGCTGCGTCGTAGTGGGTCTGGGTACCGTTATGAGCCATACGGTAGCAACCACGATCGTAGTGCCCTTGGGAATTGCGGTGGCCCATGGCGTGGTAGGTAACACTGAGTTACAGATATTGGCAGTAATGATAGCCGTGGCGTCCAGCTACGCCGTTGGCTTGCCCATCTCGACTCCGCCCAATGCCATTGCCTACGGTAGCGGCCTGGTTTCCACGCGCGATATCATGGCCATTGGCGTTATCACGAGCATCATTGGCACGATTTTGATCATCGCGACCGGCCCGGCGGTGGTTGGCTTCTTCCTTCGACTCATGCTCTAACGGGGAATCGACCATGGAAAACATCCCCCTATCGCCCTATGGCGAAGCATCAAGCACCCCGTCGCCGGTCAACCGAATGATGGCCGCCTTTGCCGCGGACTTCCGAGACGGGATGGATACCAACCTCGGAGTTGGGTATGTAAACGAACGAACTATCCCCATTGAAGCCATGACCGAGGCGCTTGATGGGGTCCATGCCCATCCCGAACGCCACCGGCAACCCTGGAACTACGGTGGACCGGCTGGTTCGCCTACGCTGATCGCCGCCATTCATGAGTTTCACGAGCGCCATGGCATAGGGGGTCTGACAGGACATGACCTGGAACGGCAGCGGACCGTCATCGGTGCAAGCGGGGCGTCCAGCATCCTCGAGGCCATCGCTTCGGTCCTTCCTAAAGGCATCGTGCTGACCGCCGATCCCATGTATTACATCTACTGCAACTACCTGATGCGTGCGGGTTTTGAGGTGGCCACCGTCCCGGAAGACGATGAGGGGATCCGGATCGATGCGCTGGAGAAGCTTGTAAACGAATTGGGTGACCGTGCGGAAGCCATCCGGTTCATCTATGTAGTCACGGTGAATAATCCCAGTTGCGTCCTATTGAACAATAGACGACGTCGCGAACTACTCGCGTTTACAGAATCCCTATCTCGACGACTGGGCCGGCGGGTTCCTCTCATCCTTGACAAAGCCTATGAACTGCTCCTGCATGATCCGGATGTACCTCCGCCGGAGTCGTTGCTGCCCCATGATTCACAGGGTCTGGTCTATGAAGTGGGGACCTTGTCGAAAATACTGGCTCCGGCCTTGCGCGTTGGATATATCATGGGGGCGGATGGCCCGTTTATAGAGGCCTTGGTACAACGAAACAGCGACATCGGGTTCAGCGCTCCTCTGATCATGCAGGAAATGGCGGCCCATATCCTGGATCATCACGGCAAAGCACAGCTCGAGACGGTCAATGCCGGATACCGGGAAAAGGCCAATCGGGTCCGTGAAGCCATCGAGACGGATCTGGGTCCATTTTTGGACACCTATCGAGGTGGGCAGGCCGGGTTCTACTTTTATCTGACCTTTTCAGACATTGCCACAGGCGAGGGGTCTCCCTTTTTTCGGTTCTTAACGCGCACGACAGGCCAGGCCCATATCGACGGTCCCCTTTCATCTCGAAAGCCGCGTGTCATCTACATCCCCGGGGAGTATTGCGTCCATCCCGCAGGCTCCATGGCCCAAATAGGCGCGCGGCAACTTCGCTTATCCTATGGCTTTGAGGAGTCCGACCGAATCATCGAGGCCATTCGCATGATGCGTCATGCCGCCCTTTACGCTCGCAGACAGGCCTGATTACTCAGAACTGGAAGTATATAAAGGGGTTATACCCAAACTCGCCGAAGACCAAAATACCCATCAGCAGACCATAGTCGAAGAGCCAACGGCTAGTAGACCGCGCATCGGCCAATGGAGCGCGACCCCGTGTGGGCGGATGCCATTCCCAGTACCATTCAACGGCTATGATAGCGGCGATCGCGGCCCAGGCCACCGCGAAATCAGCCGGTCGTAGGGCCACTCGGATGGTTTCTTCCAAGGGTTGGAACGTGACGAAATTGCTGAACAACGTCACCGCATCACCCAGGCTGTTGGCACGAAAAAAGACGAAGGCCAGGGTCACCCCCACAAAGGTGAACGCCATACGACCTAGAGCTAATGTCCTGGGGATCCGATCCAGGGACAGCATCGAAACGGCGCCTTTTCGCATGCGTTCCGTCAGTCGCGACAGCAGGTAGTACAGCCCATGAAGGGCGCCCCAGATAATAAACGTCCAGTTGGCCCCGTGCCACAGGCCGCTTATCGTGAATACGATCATCAAGTTGGCACACCAACGCAGCGCCTCCACCCGATTACCCCCCATAGGGATATAAAGATAGTCCCGGAACCAGGTAGACAAGGAAATGTGCCAGCGATGCCAGAACTCGGCAATCGTCTGCGCAAAATAGGGACGGCGAAAGTTGTCCATGAGCCGGAATCCCATGCACTGGGCTGAGCCGATGGCGATATAGGAATAGCCGGAGAAATCGCAGTAAATCTGAAACGAGAAGAACACCGCCGCCACGGCCGTAGGCGCACCTCCAAACGCAGCGGGGTAGTCGAACACTTGGTCCACATATAGGGCCAACCGATCGGCCACGACGATCTTCATAAAAAAGCCCCACAGCATGAGCCGTATCCCATCGTAAATGGCGGAATAGGAGAGGGGGTGGTATTCATGGAACTGAGGCAACAGATGCTGGGAACGTTCGATTGGGCCGGCGACAAGCTGCGGGAAAAAGGCAACGTAAACGGCGAAAATGCCGGGATGTCGTTCGGGTCGGCGTGTGCCTCGATAGACATCGATGGTATAGCTTAGGGTCTGGAATGTATAAAAGGAAATTCCTACGGGCAGGAGCACATCAAAATACGGCGTCTCACGAAAAACATTGACCTGTTCGAGGGCCATACGGAGTGAGTCGCTTACGAAATTGGCATATTTGAAGGCGAAAAGCAATCCAAGGTTGGTCACCAAACTAACCGCTAACAGCGCCTTGCGCAAACCGGGATGGGGTGCCGTCCCCAACCAGCGCCCCACGACATAGTCGACTGCCGTGGAAATCAGTATCAGAACCAAATACTCTGCACGCCAGCACATGTAGAAGTAATAACTGGCCCCGAGCAAGAGCACCCACCGATAGCGATGAGGAGTTAAAAAAAACAGCGCTACGACAACGGGTAGAAAAACGGCAAAATGCACCGAGTTGAAGAGCACGGATCCCCATCCCCTCTTTTGGAATCAAATCATCCCGAAGCGTCAAGCAATTGGGAAAACAAGCCATTGCACGCTACTGTAACCTCCCCTATTAAGGACGAAGCAATGACTAGATATAATACATATTGGCCTTAGCCGAACGATCGACGATATCCTGGATGGTCGTTTGTTCAAGAACGGAGCTGATGTCTTTGGCCACTTCCCCCCAAACCGGCTTTAGCTCGGCGGACCCGTTTTCATCCAGGGGTAAGGTGTTTAGGACCGGACCATCGATAGCCTGCACGAGATCGAGAAGAGTGATTTCGCTTGGCGATTTCGTGAGCATATACCCGCCAAGCGCGCCACGAATGCTTTTCACAAGACCGTATCGCTTGAGCTGAAGGAGGATGTGAACCAGGTATTTCTCAGGGATGTGCCGCCGCTCGGCGATATGAACGGCCGTTACAGGATCGGGATCATTCGCATGATGGGCCAATTCGAGTACGGCCCGACATGCATATTCACAACGCGACGAAATGTTCATCAAATACCCCTATCTTGCTCATTCAGGTACAGATTAATACGCGGGCTCGACGGTACTGGTCTTCATCTCACGGCTTTGGGTCATCTGAGATTCCCAATGCTTCCATTGCTGCGATTATATCAAATCTTTACGCATAAATGATGTTAATGGGTAACAGAGGGATTCATCTTTCATAGAAAATTGCCCCAGACCGTACCTAACTGAAAAGGCCGGCAATCTTTGCGTACTGCATCAGGAAAGACGTGCTGGACGACCGCTTGCAGGATTGACTAGCAAGTCGTTTGTGTGGCGGATACGAAATAAAATGGTCGGGGTGAGAGGATTTGAACCTCCGGCCTCTTCGTCCCGAACGAAGCGCGCTAACCGGGCTGCGCTACACCCCGACCGATGGAGGCGATACTATAGCCATTTCAGGCCATATTTGTCAAACAAAGGGGGGATTTTTGTCCCCAAGACGCTTGATCGCCGCCGCAATCAGCGGAACTCGTCCCATTCGGGTTCGTTGTTAAAAATCCAGTGGTAATATTCCTGGTTCCGAAGGTGAACTGCCGCGGCTTCATCAACGATAACCGTACAACGCGGATGCATCTGCAGCGCCGATGCAGAGATCATCGAGGTAATCGGCCCTTCTACGGCTTTGGCGATGACATCGGCTTTCTCTGAACCCGTTGCCAGTAAGACGCATCGACGCGCATCGAGGATGGTTCCAACGCCCATAGTCAAGGCCCGCCGGGGCATCCGAGCGGGATCACCAAAGAGCGGTCCATTCTGCGCAACAGTTTCGGGAGTTAGTGCCTTTACCCGAGTCCGTGAAAACATGGCCGACAGTGGCTCATTGAATCCGATATGCCCGGTCCGTCCGATGCCCAGTAGCTGAAAGTCAATTCCACCGGAGTCCCGAATGCGGTCTTCATAGGCCGCGCATTCGGCATCGAGATCCGCTGCCACCCCGTTTGGTAAGTGCGTGTTGGCAGGATCAATGTTGACTCGCTGGAACAGGTTCACTTCCATGTAATGGCGGTAGGATTGCTCATGGGTTGGATCAAGGCCAACATATTCATCGAGGTTAAAGGTCGTTACCCGACTGAAATCGAGTTCCCCTTTTTGATGC
>PWNM01000284.1 GCA_003557825.1 Candidatus Hydrogenedentota bacterium
CCTCCCAGTTAATCTTTTGTATTCCCGGAAACATTTGATCGAATGCCAGTGCGGCGTTCTTCGGCCACCGCCGGCGATACATCTCGGTAATGCCCGCGGTAAACAATTTGAGCATTCTACCCATGAAACTCTCCAACATCGCTCCAGCTACCTCAAGGATAAGAACGCCGCAACGGTGACATGTTCGTCCACGTTCGTGCGGCGACGCCGGGAAAACACCGCAAGCAATCTACTTAACCCTGGCCCAACACAAAACGGTTTTCTTACCTTCCGGTCGCGCTCGCCCTATCGGTTGTCAGACTCAAGCCACTCGGCAGGTCTTTACGCCCCATCCCTCAGCAATGCTTTTTCCAAGCGCTACCCCACCGGCAGTCGTCTTTCCGTAAGTCGTGCGAACCATTCCAACCGGAACCGAAGTCCGTGGAGACCCAATATCAATCGGCACGGTCTCGCGCCTGCCGCCAGCCATACCCTACGCGGGGTAGCAGCAACCCGTTAAACACATAACTCGCAGCCAGATTTATCCCCCAGTACCGGTACAGGTTGGCTACACGGCGAAAAACGGAACTGGCTGATCGCGACAAGTCGACGGAAAGCGTTCCGCTGTGGTCGAGTAATTTGAGCAACCGTAGCACTTCAGTCAAGTCGACCCCCCCATTAGGATTCAGCTTCGAAATCGCCAAGGCCTTTTGCAACCCTTTCGCCTGATGTCGAGCGCCCTCCAAGACCACGGGGTCAGCGTGCTCATAGGCTTCCTCCACCTTCACCAATGCCTCAAGCACGGCGACCCTGGAACGTATCCAGTCCTCCCGTGTCTTGGTCTGGGTGATCGATGCCGCATTGTGATAGTAGGCGTAGTGTACACCCGGGAGCAGCATCACGGTTTTCGCCCGAAGGAAAACCTCGATTCCGAATATGAGATCTTCGGAATGCCTCAAGGAAGTATGGTGATAAACCATCTTCTCCAACATTGATCGCTTAACGACCTTGTTCCAGCAGCTCTTATAGAAATGCGGCAGGATCCTCATCGTTGGCTCGACGACGTCTTGCTCGTTAAACAGCGTCACAATCTCACAAGCCCCTTGACCGTCTACCCGGGCGTGGTTGAACATGACCACATCGACGGGCTCGCCCTGTATGGCTGCGTAGACCGCTGATAAGGCTCCCGGCATCAGCCAGTCGTCCGAATCCACCTGCATCACGTATTGGCCTCTTGCCTCCTTCAGCCCAGTGGTTCTTGCGACGCCAACCCCCTCATTTTTCGAATGCTGCAGGATCGCGAAATTCGGATGGCCCCCCTGGTTATTCCGTAAGATTTCTAAGCTATTGTCACTCGAACAGTCATCCACGGCGATGACCTCGAACTCGCCAATGAAATCCTGTTTGAGGATCGAACTGAGACACCGCACGAGATGATTTTCCGCGTTGTAAACTGGCACGATTATCGAAAAGTCCATTTGTTTACCTCCGGCGGAGCGTGGGCCCGTGTGAAGCCGGTGCTGTTAAAGCCTATCCGACCCTTTTCCCGCCACCACCAACCCGAAGGGCACGCGTAACCCAGCAAGCAGCCAAGCCAACAGACCAAGGACGGCGGTCGCAAACCGCGCAGGTCCCTAATCAGCGAAACCAATTCACGTTCCTTCTTGATATCCATTCGAAGCCATCGGCCCCAAACAGCGAAAGCAGGATATATGCGTAAGCTTTACCCTGATAGGGGTTAAGCCGCAAGCCCTTATAAATCGCTTTTCGACCCTGAGCTGCCGACCCGGAAACGTAAAACGACCTGCCGAACCGGAGATACTGCTTCGCAATCGCCCGGCGGAACCTCTTATCGGAGCCGTGTTTTTCGTTCAAGATCTCAAGCCCGTGGTATTCCGCAATTCGATTGCTTCGAAGCTGGGCCGGATGGCGCATGTATTTGCATACGGGTTTTGATACAAAGTCGAAAGTAAACCTCTCGCTCAGACGAAGGTACAGGTCATAGTCTTCAAGGCTTTGCAGGCGTTCATCGAACAAACCCACGCTCTCTAAACTTTCTCTCCGAATGAGAACCATGGAGGTTCCACCAATGGGATTTGAGCGGAGCAACAGCGGGTGTAAGTCTCCGGCGTGCGATGGCGTTCGGGTTCGAACAATGTCGCCCTCCGAGTTGACAATATCGTATGCTCCGTAGACCACGGCCAGCGGTTCTAGTCCTTTTTCCATCACCGCGACCTGCTCGGCGAGTTTATCGGGATACCATTCGTCGTCGTCGTCGAGGAACGCGACGTATGCGCCACCCGTGGTTCGAATGCCTGCGTTGCGAGCCGCCGCAGCCCCTCGTGCCGTCTCGTGGCGGATAAATCGGATCCTCCTATCTGCAAACGACCAGACCACTTCCTCCGGATTATCCTTCGATCCGTCGTCGACCACCATCAGTTCGAAGTCGCCGAACGTCTGGTTCAACACGCTCTTAATCGCACGACCCAACCGATCAGCCCGGTTGTGCGTTGGAATGATCACGGCTACCTTGGCCATGGATACGACTCCCTTTCGTTCTTCGATAGTCATATAGCGCGCCCGATCTGGGATCACCCTACGTGCCGACGCTCGCCGCAAGCCCGCAGGGTCGTTCAACATGAGCATTCCATGAAGCAGCCCGAAATTGTGACCGCCTCACACGACTTGGATAGGGCCCCGCCAATCCCAAAGCCACCGGAAGGCCTGCACCCCGACGTCTCACGGCATGCCCGGCTCGTTACGCACCCGCTGTTTTAATCGCCGCGTACGCTCACGCAACTCCTGAAACTTCCACAGCCCGTCTCTATGAACTACGCCGACACACGCAGGTAGCGGAATATCCAACACGTAGGCCATGGCGAAGCGGTGGTGTCCGCCGCCGCTGTGATATAACATGCCATCCGGCCCGACGCTAATTCGCGGGCCGCTTTTTTCCCGGAAGTTGTCTGCCCTCAATTCTCCTCTTGTTTTGAAGCGCCCCATCTTTTTTACCTCTTCGAATATTTCATCTATTTCCCGATACCTCCTGTGAATGTCTTCCAGGTTGGTTAAATTGTCGTGAGAGCCTTGCTGTTGGATTATAGAAGTGAGCTCCTGATATACGCCTGTTTCAGACCATCCCACCCCATCCTGAAATCGGCGAACGCAAGCTTTAAATTTCCAGTGATCGACTATACGGTCAAATTGATGCTCAGGCCAGCAATCGACAACTTGCCCCGAAAAGAGACCCTTATAGACGCCGAGTAACGAGACGTGCGGATAGAACTGGCGCTCACATTCTCTCGGGTAGATGTAGACTCGCTCGCAATATTGAGGCCCCCTTTCCCCGTGGAAAACCCGGTTATTCAAGTCTCGCAGCTTGAAAGACTCCAGTACGATTCGGGAATACAGCTTTCGGAACAAGACACTGCCGGAGCGTTTCATCATCTTCATAGTTCCTGATTACACTGCGTTGGGCAAGCTTGAAATAGCTTGGCTATTCCGGTGCTTGCGCGCCCTGCCCCTGCCCTTCTGGCTGCGCTGTAAGCGCCGCTGCTCATTCCGACAGGTCGCCCAGCCTTCCGCTCGAAACCACGCCAGCGATTCAAACATCGCACGATGTGGAACGGAGGATAGACGCCACTTTGTGGATCGGTTCCAGGCGATTCGCGATCGCCTGAGCCACGTCGCGACGCTTCTGATTGCGCGTGCCGAGTTTGCTCAGATGCAATGATTGGTAATCAAAGGGACCTCTGTCGCCTTCTTTGATGGGTCGCTAAGGCTGGCGTGCTTCACCTATCATCTCAATGATCTTCTGGAAAATCACTTTCGCCACATTTGCAACCTCTTCATTCGGGCCATTTTGCACGTGTAGGACAACGGTCCCGTGGCGTCTGCCCAATGCATCGACAAACCGAGCGAACTCAGGCATACGCCCTACAGCGTTTATCGGCCCGTCTGGATCGACTACATTTAGGGTCTTTTCTCGAGCTTGCCTGCGTAGTGAAATACATTGCGCATCCGCCCGCAACACCACAACGAGGTCGGGCCGTGTAACGCGACTGAAGAGTCGCTCACCGATCCAATGCATGTCTCGCCTGCTACCGCTACCAATACCGCGCAGCGTTTGAAAAAACCCATGATCGACAAGATGAATTGCGTGCACGGACCGGCAGCCCCAAAGCTTGTATGATATGCGCGACCATTTATTCGCCTGACGAATCATCCGCCCTGGCGACCAAGGTTCAGCTCGCATCAATATTGTAAAACCGCTGAGAGTATGTAATAGCGCCCGGGGGGACAGCAGTGCCCTAGCGATCGTTAGTGGATCGTGCTTCGACAGCACTTGGCGATGTCTGAGCTCGGAACGGACGAATTCAGCCACCCTGCGCGCAACTACCGTTTTTCCCACCCCGGCTACGCCGGTGAATTCCACTACGCACGGTACCAAATCACGGCGATTCCGCATCCCGCTTTTGATTACCGCCGAACACATTTGCGCCCAGATCCGTACCAATCCCGTCACGGTTCTTCTTCTCCCACGGCTCCCCTACTCGGACCCGGGCCCGTGACATCAAGCGCCTCCATCACGGTGCGATTGACCGCATTTACATCGAACTTCTCCTCCGCCATCCGCCGTGAGGCTTCGCCGAAAGCCGATGACAGCGCTGGCTCTTCAAGGAACCGAGCCATCGCCGCGGCCAGCGCCTCTGCGTTGCGCGGTGGCACAAGGAAGCCATTAACGCCAGGGTCGACGGTATCCCGGCAACCGCGCCAATCGGTTGTGACGATCGGTTTGCCCATGGCCAAGGCCTCGAGGATGGACCTCGGCACCCCTTCGAAATAATAGCTCGGTAGTA
>PWNM01000248.1 GCA_003557825.1 Candidatus Hydrogenedentota bacterium
GCCATCGGAATGGACCGTATTGCAGCGTATGAAGAAGACCTGTTACGGTATGGGACGGAGCGGCTGACGTCCATCGAGGATGTACGCCTCATCGGAACGGCTCCGAAAAAGGCAGGGGTGCTATCCTTTTGCATGGATAACGCGCACCCCCACGATATCGGCCAATTGTTGGATGGAGACAACATTGCGATACGTGCGGGTCATCATTGCGCCCAACCGGTAATGGAACGATTCGGCGTTCCGGCGACCGCAAGGGCTTCCCTTGCCTTTTACAACACGACCCAAGAAATCGACGCCCTCGTTGACGGGATTGAGAAGGTGAAGGAGCTATTCGGCTAATGGCCAATAATCGCGCCCTTTATGAGCAGGTCATCCTGGAGCATAATAAAAAGCCGCGTAACTTTCGCGAGATGCCCGACGCGGACCGCGCCATCAAAGGCAATAATCCTCTGTGCGGGGACCAGTTCACGATTTATCTCAAGGTGCGGGACGGTGTTATCGAGGACATCAGCTTTCATGGTTCGGGATGCGCCATTTCCAAGTCATCCGCATCGATCATGACGTCCCTTCTCAAGGGAAAAACCAAAGAAGAGGCCGAAGAGGTATTTCGCCGGTTCCATTCCATGGTAACGACGGATCCCGATACGCCAATCGATAACGAAACACTCGGTAAATTGGCCGTGTTTTCAGGTGTGCGCGAATTTCCCGTTCGTATAAAGTGCGCCACCCTCGCCTGGCATGCCATGCTGTCGGGCCTGGACGGCAAAGAGGAATCGGTCACGACGGAGTAGAAAGCCCATCCAGCTCGGGTTGGTTGCCTATCCCTTCACGGCGCCCAGTTGAATGCCCGCCACAAGATACTTCTGCATTAATACAAATAGGATGATCAGAGGCACGATGTTCATCACGGATGCAGCCATGATGAGATTGGTTTGATTGCCGTAGTTTGTATCGAAATACAGCATGCCAATGGGCAACGTCCGGAGATGCTCGCTTTTGATTAACACCAATGGCCAGAAGAAACTCTGGTAATTCTGCATAAACGTGAAGATTGAGAGCACGATAAGTCCTGGCCGCGCCAGCGGCAAAATAACATCCCAATAGACCCGCCAAGGACTTGCTCCATCGATGGTGGCCGCCTCGTCGAGCGAGGGAGGAATGGAAAGCATAAACTGGCGCAGCAAGAAGGTACCGAATGCGGTAAAGGCGGCGGGTATGATCAGCCCTGTATAGGAATCCAATAAGCGCAGAAACACCATGAGCGTATAGTTGGGGATCATGACCACCACGCCAGGAATCATCATGGTGGCAAGGTAGAGCTTAAAAATGCTATCTCGTCCGGGCCATTCGAGCCGTGCAAAAGCAAAAGCAGCCAACGAACTCGTAAAGCACTGCAATAGAGTTACCCACATGGCAATGAAAAGGCTGTTGAAGTAATAGCGCTGGAACAGGATATCCTCCGAATTCCAAACGTCATCGTAGTTACGGCGCAGATAATGCCAATAGTATTGAGCTAAGGAGAACTGCGTCGATGCAAGATGGGCTCGTAGGGTCTGCTGTTCGCTACTCGATAACGAAGCGGTTAAGGTCGACATGTCGACCAATTCCGAACCGGCCATATCGGGAAATGCCTGCGAGATTGTTTCTCGAATGGAGGAAATATCAAGTATTCCGAAAAGATACGCAATCTGTTCATCTTCCGAAAGTGTGGCGTATTCCGGATCGGCCTGCGGCAATGCAACGGTCTCGACAAAGCGGGCTTGTTGCTCGATGGTGGGAATGGGGCTCAGGTCTTCTACCGCCTCCAACGGTTTCATACTGGCGTTGATCATCCACAGGAAAGGCGTGAGCGTAGTTAGGGCAAACAGGATAAGAAAAATGAACGAAGCATACACTTTCCCCTTGCGGAACCACCACTTGCTGAATCCTTGCCCGACAACTGCCTGTTCAGTAGTTGACATACCGGCTCCCAAACCTCCAGTTCACCAGAGTGATGGCAAAAATAATGGTAAATAGCACCCATGCGACGGCAGATGCATATCCAATCTGAAACTCTTCAAAGGCTTTGGTGTAAATGTAATAAGCAAGGGTAGTCGTCGTGCCTGCAGGCCCTCCTTCGGTCATGACCCGTGCCTGTTCGAAGCCGCCCTGCAAACCTCCGATAAAGCTCATGACAACGATAAAGAACGTCGTCGGGGCTAGTTGAGGCCAGGTCACATGTCGGAATTTGCCCCACACGCCTGCGCCGTCGATTTCGGAAGCTTCGTATAAATCGCGTGGGATGTTCGCAATGCCTGCAAGGTACAAAAGCATGTTCGCACCTCCTACGGCGACCCATATACCCATGATTATGATGGCATCGCGGGCTCCCAAACCGAACTGCGCAGGGTCAATGCCAACCTGCTCCACCGCTAAGGCGAAGACATTGCGGGTCGAACTCAGCCAGCTTGGCGTTTGCTCGGCGCTAAGGCCGAAAACCTCTTGCAGGAGCACGTTAATCGGTCCAAACTGGGGGTTGTAGAGCTTCTTCCAGAGGATAAACAATGCGACGCCGGCCGTGAAGGTGGGCAGGTAAAACAACGTCCGAAAAACAACGGTGCCCTTAATCTTTTGACTGAGAACAATCGCGAGAAACAGCGAACCGGCAATGGCAAATGGCATACCCAACATGAGATAGCCCGTGTTGATGAAATAGAGCCAAAAGTCATCACTGGAGAACATCTCGATGAAATTCTCCAATCCAACGAACTGCAACGGCACAGTACGTATCAGCGTCCAGTTGGTGAAGGCGACTCCGAAAGAGAAAACTACAGGCCAGAGCATGAAGACGCAGAAGCCCACGAAGTTGGGCATGAGAAAGGCTAAAGCGGTTAATGTGGTGCGGGTTCGTCGCGTCATCTTGGAGCGTCCGCCTCATCGTCCCAGGCCGGTTCCGCTCCGCGTTCCAAGGCCTCAAAATACTTCTCTCGCAACTCGGGATCCCGTTCGAGCGTCCTCACAATCTCTTCGTTGATGCGCCGCGCAGCATCGCGACCTGCCGCTTCGCCGCTTTTCAGGTTGGCTCGAAGAAGGTCCATCTGTACGTTAAGGATTCGCTGAACCGTTTGTCCGTTGATAAATGGACTTGGTATCTCCGCCGCCGCATCTTCGAGTACCGACCGCCACACCTCGTTATAATCCTCTTCGGGAAAGTCAGGATTATGGAGATACTCTTCGGTGTAGCTGTATTCCCGCACAGGGGCCAGCGCATCGGCCTGGCGATTGATCAGCTTGTTGTACTCTGGACCGTGCATGTATTCAAGAAAATCAACGGCTTCCTCTACGTTTTCGGAGGCATTGTTGATGAGTGTCCCACGCCCGTAGGCGTTAACCCGATGACTGATCGTTCCGTCGGGCATGGGCAACCCTGGAATGCGGACGGCCCCAAGTTCGAGATGGTCGTAGCTTTCATCACGCAAACTACACAGCCACCAGCGGCCGCCGATTGCCATGGCCCCGCGCTCCGCTCCGAACAACGAAAGCGCCCCGGCCCCCCATCCGCCGGCACTTGCCAAGGCGGATTCCTCTTCGGCAGATGGCATAACCTCGTATTTGTGTACCAGATCCTGCATAAACTGTAAGGCCCGAGCGGCTTCCGGTCGGTCCAAAATGCAGCGGGTACCCTCTTCATTGAAGAAATCGGCGTGATGTTGGAAGAGCGCAAGTTTCCAGTCCCAGTTTCCGATGATGCCAAAACGCACAATGACTCCACGCTCGTTCCTGCGGGTCAGCTGTTGGGAAATCTCGATGGCCTCGTCCCAAGTCCAGTCATCAGTCGGGTAGGGAATCCCCGCCTCATCAAAAATGCGTTTGTTATACCAGACGGCGTTGGCGGCCACATTGGTGGGATGTCCATAGATCCGCCCCTCATGGGTAATAACAGGCAGAAGCCCCGGCCAGAGGGCGTCGATGGAAATGCCGCGCTCCTCGAAAATATCGGTCAGGTCTTTGGCTATACCCGCCCGCACATAAGCCGAAAGCTGGTAAGCATCATAGGCATCGAACAGGTCCGGCCCTACACCGCCGACGCTTTGCACGATTACCTTCTCCATTCCTTGATTCTGCGGGTCCAGGGTAAGCTGAGTGTCGGGATGAAGCCGGTTGAACAACCGAATTTGCTCACGACGGACGGGGTTATCATCACTTACCCAGATGATCTCGGTGGGCATTTCGCCGGGGAAATCCGCTTCGGTGAGCAGTCCATCACCATCGCGGTCCAAGAACTCAAAAGCACGGTCAAAATCCTGGGGGCGAACCTGGCCGTCTCCCTGTTCGTCGAACTCGTCGATAATCCGCTCAATGAGTTCCGCTTCATCCCAAGGGGTGGTTTCGTCGATGTCGTTTCGTGATATGACTCCGTCGTTGTTACGATCCAGAGCTTCGAGGAATTCATGCAAGTCCGTGGGGCTGACGGTACCGGATTGATCATGATCGGCATATTCGAGGAAGAAGGCCAGTTGTTCAGCCCGTTGATCGACGGGCTCGGGTTGCGCCCACCAAGCGCCGACAGAGAGAATCGAGAGGGTGATAAAACCCCATATAAAGATATGTTTCATAGACCAACCTCAACTACGATGTTGTTGGATTATATCGGGGGACCTATCCTGATGTCCAACGATATGGAGCGATTATATTGCATACCATTAGGATTAACGGGCGGAACGAGTCTGAGGATTACACTGCCTGACGCGGAGTGAACAGCACAAGAAATACAGGGCCTACTAAAAGCATTGCCATAGCGAACTGAATGCCGAAGTAATCGGCGCTTAATCCGATCACAAAAGGAATAGTCCCACC
>PWNM01000576.1 GCA_003557825.1 Candidatus Hydrogenedentota bacterium
AACATGCGTGCGACCTTCGAAGATATTGTCCAAACCGTTACAGCATCGGAGGCCTTCCGCGAGCGTCTTGGCGGAATGGTGCGCCAACTGCATTCCGAAACCATGCTGATGGAGGAGCCAAATCGGCAGTTTCAGACCCGGACTGTCATCGCCGACGGGACGCCCCAGGTTGATGCTCCGGCCGCGCTCATGTATGACAACGGCCACATCACAACCATCGAACCTAGCGCCTTGGGGGATATCGAACTGCTCTACGACCTGGGCGAGCAGAACTGCGGTTTTTTTGACCTCGACTTGATCGCCCCGGAAGGCACGGTAATCGATATTTTCGGCGTCGAGTACATCACGCCCACGGGCGTTGTGCAGCATACCGGCGAATATAGAAATGGTATGCGGTACATTTGTAAGGAAGGCCACAACCGGTTCTTGTCGCTAAAGCGCCGTTCTCAGCGATATGCGTTCATTACGTTGCGGGAAATGACGGGTCCCGTGCGAATCCGCAACATCCGACTCGTGGAATCGACCTATCCGGTGGAAGCGGTAGGGGCTTTTTCCTGTAGCGATGCACGACTCGACCGGATCTGGGAGATTTCCGCTCGCACGCTCAAGCTCTGCATGGAGGATACCTATACCGACTGTCCACTGTACGAGCAGACCCATTGGGTGGGCGATGCACGCAACGAGGCCGTTTTCGGGTTCACCGCCTTCGGCGCGGAAGACTTGGCGGCCCGCTGCATCACCCTGAGCGGCCAATCCCTCGAACGGTATCCGATTGTCCTCTGTCAGACGCCCTCCTGCTGGGGGACCTTGATCCCGGCCTGGAGTTTCCTATGGGGCATTTCGATTTGGGATTACTTCGAATATACTGCCGACCAATCGTTTCTTCAGCAGGTCTGGCCCTGGGCAATGCAGAACATCGACACCGCCTTGACCATGTTGGACGACCGGGGATTGTTCAGCGGTCCGTTTTGGAATATGTTCGACTGGACACGAGTGGATCACAACCACAGCACCGTGACCCACAACAGCATGTTTCTAGTGGGGGCCATCGACGCAGCTCGGAAATGCGCTGAAGTCTTGGGCGAAAAGGATGTGAAGGAACGGTTGGAAAACGACCGAGCCAAACTCGTTAACGCCATCAACGCTTTATGGGATGTAGACAAAGGCGCCTATCCAGACAGTGTTCGTGATGACGGCACCATTAGTCCCTCCACTTGCCGGCATACCAGTTTCCTGGCCTTGCTCTACGACATCATCCCACCTGATCATCGGGATCAGGCCTTACGCAATGTACTCACGCCTCCGGACGGCATGGTTGATGTCGGTTCTCCCTTCGCGGTGATGTATCTATATGAAGCCCTTGAAAAAGAGGGATACGCGGATACCATCGTTCAGCTGATCTACGAGAACTACCTGCCCATGCTCGAGGCGGATGCCACCACCGTCTGGGAAGGGTTCAGCGGCGGAACCGCCGTACTTGGTGACGGATTTCCCACTCGCAGCCATTGCCATGCGTGGTCCTCGGCTCCGGTTCATTTCCTTAACCGCATTGTGCTCGGGATCACGCCCAAGACCCACGGAGGCTCGGCCTTCACGATTAGTCCGCGCTTGAACGGGCTTGCTTGGGCCCGCGGCGCGACGGCGACTGTGCATGGTCCGGTCACCGTATTCTGGCGGCGCGAAAGCGACGCCATCACCATCCAGGCGACCGCTCCCGAAAACGTAGCTCTGGAATTCATTGGCAACGATACGCTCGACGGACTACGGGTCGAGTTCAATGGTCAGCCCGTAGCCTAACAAGTAAGGAAATGCCCGGGCGCTGTTTATGCAGCTGTGGGCAATCCCGCGGGAGGATGATCGGGCGCTTCCGGCTCTGGATTGGGCCGGTCATCCTCCCAGTCGGCCGGCGTTAAGGGCGGCAGTCCGTGCGCGATTCGCGCTTGGTCGCACCGGAGATTGGGCTCGCCATTTTCGTAGGATGGAATGAACGAGCGGCAAGGCGTCGCGCGTCGGGGATAAATGGAACAGCTCACCTTTTGACCAATGATGCCCTCGAGAGCAATGCAACGGGGCTCGGTCTGGTTGGTACCTTTCATGACGCGCGCATAGGGGTTCAGATCGTCGGTAAGGGCTACCGGAACTCCATCCGGTCTTACGTCGTCGGCTTCGCCCCAGTAAAACGATGCACGGAAATGGGCACAGCACGCCCCGCATAGGACACACGGATTCACCGTCATTGATAGGATGCTCCTAGTTCAGGTGGATGACGCTTGGGACAGGAAAGCTTAGGCGTCCAAGCGCTGCAGTATTATACCCGATCCTTCGCCGCGATTCCCCCCGGGAAAGCTGGTTTGGTCATTTTGTAGACCCGTCGGTTGCCATTGGGCGTAACTGCATCTTTGATAGTCGGCGGAAATCTGCTATGCATGTTAGGTATACTTTCAATACATACCAATTAACTGAGGAAAGCCAAGGAGGTTCAACGTATGCGTGTGACATTTGCTTATGCCGTGGTTGCGGCAATTTTTTTTGCTAGTTTCTGCGGGGAAGCAAACGAAAGCCCCCCCTTCACGGTTCAGGATGGTATTCTCCTGCGGGACGGCGAGCCGTACCAAGCTGTTGGTATGAACTACTTCAATGTTTTCTACCGACGGATACAGGATCCTGAGGATACGACCTACCGCGACGGGCTGGAAACGTTGGCCGAGCATGAAATCCCTTTTATCCGATTTATGGCAACGGGGTTCTGGCCGGTGTATCTACAAATGTATGTCGATGATCCGGACCAGTTCTTTGAACTTCGCGATGGGGTGGTGGAAGCAGCCGAGGAGCTGGGCATCGGTTTGATACCGAGCCTGTTTTGGTACAATGCTTGTGTGCCCGATCTTGTCGGCGAGCCCCGGAGCGCTTGGGGCGATCTTGAGAGCGAGACCATTGCCTTCATGCGGCAATACACGCAGGATATCGTAACGCGGTATCTTGACTCTCCTGCGATTTGGGTGTGGGAATTCGGCAATGAATACGATCTGAGCATTGACCTGCCAAATGCCGAAGACCATCGTCCCCCGATTTGGCCCAGCTTGGGCACGCCCGATGAGCGGAGCGAAGCCGATGACTTAACCCGTGAAATGGTGATCACTGCTTTTGCTGAGTTTGCTGATACCGTCCGGGCTATCGACCCTTATCGGCCCATTACTTCCGGTAATTCGATTCCTCGCCCCGGTCTATATCACATGACAAACGAGGGAACCTGGACCAAGGACACGCCCGAACAGTTCAAAATCAACCTCGACGAACTCCACCCCAATCCTATGGATATGCTTAGCATCCATGTCTATCCCCAGGTCAAGGGCAATTACTTCAATGACCCAGACGTGTCCTATCAGGATCTGTTTGAAATCTCACTGGAGGCTTCGGAAGAGCTTGGTAAACCGTTGTTCATAGGCGAGTTTGGCGCCTCCTCCAACGTGGATGGTGGAATCGAAGCTGCCCGCGAGGAGGTATTCCAGGTTTTTGATGCATTGATGGCCACCGATTTCTCACTGGCGGCCTATTGGGTCTTCGACCTGCCACAGCAAACGGAAGATCATAGCGTCACCGCAGACAACGAGCGCGCTTATGTTCTCGAACTTATTCGAGATACCAATCGCCATCTGTGGGCTGAACCCGATGAAAGCTATAGCGACGATGGATGGACCTATCAAGAAAAAATGGATTGGGGGCTGGATCCATTTTCGGCAGATACCAGTGGCGATGGCATCCCCGATCGATGGATCTACGAACATTTTGCGGATCAGGACTGGGTAGCTATGGCAAGGAATCCCGCTTTTGGCGAAACCATGTTAGATACTGAGACTGAATTCACTATGCATATGGCTTTCGAGACCGGCTCTGATCCCAATGATCCTGGAACCTGGCCCACGCATCTAAGCGTACTCTCGATGAATGGCATTATGCTAGGAATACCATTTTGCCTCCTGCTG
Source organism: Candidatus Hydrogenedentota bacterium (assembly GCA_003557825.1). Classification (GTDB taxonomy): domain Bacteria; phylum Hydrogenedentota; class Hydrogenedentia; order Hydrogenedentales; family SLHB01; genus PWNM01. The sequence continues at coordinate 3,984 of PWNM01000576.1, forward strand.
GCTCTTGCGGCTAGACAGATATTTCGAAGGCAGAACATCCAGGTAGTGCCATAATACGGTTCCTTAGTTGAGGATTCCTGCGTAGTCACGTATCCTGACCCGGTATTGTAAAATGACGGCTATGCCTGGTGAGAGGAACCCTATCATAGGGCCGGAAGGCATATAGAAGGATTAAAACAGATTATGGGTGGTATCGGACAGATAATTGATCAGTTTATCAACCAACTCATCGGCATTCCGCTTGAAGGTCCGTTAAGCTATGTCTATGTCATCCTCAACCTGTTGGCGTTGTTGATTGCGCCTTCCCTGGGCGAGTGGCTTGTAAGCGAATAACGGATCGAGCGAGCATGGGGGGTAAAGGAAAACCATACCGGACAGCGTCATGAACCGACCGCTGGTTCCGGTGGTGCTGGCCTTTGCTGCGGGCATCGGGAGCGCCGCTTATCTGGGCAGCGATTACCTGCTATGGTGGTTGGTTCTGACCGCTGCGGCGTTGGGCGCTGCCGCATATTTGCCCGGGCCCGGGTTGGGGCGGGTCGTGACCGTGTGCCTAGCCTTTTTCGCCGCGGGAGGGGTGTGGTGGACGGCCCGGCATACCGAATTTCCCGATGATGCCCTCTATCATACGCTTCTGAACCAGCCTGAACGTGACGCGTGGACGTTCGAGGGTCGGGTACGTTCTACGGGTTCCATCACTCCACAGGACGACTACCAACGCTTCGTTTTGGATGTATCCCAGATCGACCGGGGCGACGGTTGGGAGCCAATCGAAGGGCGCATGCAGGTTCGTTGGAGTGATTCAAGGGGAACCCTATATCCCGGCGACCATATCCGATTGACGGG
>PWNM01000273.1 GCA_003557825.1 Candidatus Hydrogenedentota bacterium
CGACAGCGCTACCCTGAGTCCGGATATGCTGTTCCCATTGCTTACCAATGGCAGACCGGCATGTTGACCGTCGAATTCCCCAAATCAAACATGGCTCGGTATTTTGAACTAAGCCGGGCATAACCGAACAATGGATAGGAGCACACACACCATGGCTACGATTTACCACGATAACGATGCCCACATCGAGGTTTTGAACAACCGACGTATTGGCGTCATTGGATACGGCAACCAGGGTCGGGCCCAAGCATTGAACATGCGCGACAGCGGGCTGGATGTACTGGTCGGCAATATTGAAGATGACTATGCCATTCAGGCCAAATCCGACGGGTTTGATGTGATGTCCATATCACAAGTGGCGCGAGAGGCCGATGTGCTGCTTATTCTCATTCCCGACGAAGTCCAACCGGCTGTGTTCGAGCAAGATATTACGCCCCATTTGAATGCCCAGGATGTGCTCTGCTTTGCCAGCGGCTACAACATTTTCTTCCGACAGATTCCGCTGCCCGACACCATCGACGTGATCATGGTCGCCCCGCGGATGATTGGCCAGGCCGTACGGCAACTGTATGAAAAACAGGAGGGCTACCCGTGCCTTATCGGAGTGGATCGCGATGCTTCGGGTAATGCCCATGCCACCGCTCTCGCCATTGCCAAGGCAATTGGCGCAACGCGGCTGGGAGCTTTCGAATCGTCATTTGAAGAGGAAGCCACCATCGATCTCTTCGCCGAGCAGATGCTCTGGCCGGCCATCAACCGGCTCTGCATGCTCTATTTCGAGAAGCTCGTCGATCGAGGATGCGATCCGGATATTGTGGCTACGGAGCTGCACCTATCCGGCGAATTCCTCGAGATCGCCCGCGCCATGATCACCGAAGGGTTCTTCAAACAACTCAAGCTCCACTCGCATACGAGCCAATACGGGCAACTGTCGCGCGGGGATCGGATGATTCCGGACTCCGTGGTTAACGAAGCCGATGCCGTCCTCGACGAAATCAAGTCCGGAGAGTTTGCCAAGGAGTGGAAAGCCGAACAAGAGAACGGGCTACCTACGCTCAAAGCTCTTTGGGAAAACGTTCAGGCCCATCCACTGTCCGAAGCAGAAGCGCGGCTAGATGACCTTCGCCGGATCGTGGCCAAGGCCCATTTGGATACATAGGCAATAGTACCGAGATAGTTTTTTGAAGCTTCATCTGAGCAACGAATGGGGGCGTATACATGGGCATGTCTGCATTTCCCCCTGTGTTGTCATGCAACCGATTCCTGTCTGTTGGTATTGTTAGGCCATACCTGTTCCGCGTTGTGGAGATGACCAGAGAAGGACAAGGACTATGACAAAAAGACCGTTTGTGATGTTTCTCATCGTTGGTTTGGCAGGAATAATGAGCATGTCTGCCGTAGGGCAGAATGCGAGCCTCATACGGCCATGGCCAGAGAATCCCTATTATCTTGCATGGGATGGAACACCGGTTTTCCCTCTAGGGGCAGCCGGTTATCTTAGCTGGTATCCCATCAGCCGGATAGAAGAGGTGGACTTCGAGCAGCAGCTGGAACAACTGGCGCAGGTAATTGAGGAAATCGACAGCCCTCATGTGTGCGGCTTTGTTCGATGCCTACCCTATGATCCCCTTGGGGGAGAAGAAGGCGTATTGCAGCCCTGGCTAAAGCTCGAGGACGGTCGCTATGACCTCGAACAGTTCAGCCCGGAATGGGAGGAACGCCTACGAGGGTACCTACAGCTTGCTTTGGACCGGCGCATTGTGGTCTCGCTTGAGATTTGGGACGATTGGTCACTCACCCGGGGAGTGGGCGGCGCCCATAATCCGGGGCCTCATGCCGTATGGAATGCCCATCCATTTAATCCCCAGAACAATATCAATTACGACGATGATGTACTTCCTGTGGAGACAAGGCCCCATAATCCGCCGTTCTACCGCACCATTCCTTCACTCGAAGATAATAGGCCTGCATTTGGCCTTCAGGCGCATTATGTGGACCATTTGCTTTCAATCGCCACGGACTATCCAAATGTCATGATAAACCTGTCGAACGAGAGCCGAGCAACCCTCGAATGGAGTCGGTTTTGGGCCGATTACATTCGCGAGCGGGTACCAGAGGGCGCAATGATTGGAGACATGCCCTCGACAAATCGTCGTGATGGCGGCGGCGAATACGAGCATGAGTTTAACCCGATGACTCTGAGTACCGACCCCAAATACGACTATGTCGACATTTCGCAAGGAGTTTCCCGCCATGAATTTGGTTCGCCCCACCAGCAAGCAATCCGGGGCGGTGAGCGGATCATCGGATACCGGCAAGCCATGGCCGAGGCGGATACACGTCGTCCGTTGATTGTTTCCAAAGACTACACCAACGATGTCCATGGGGGCGATATTGTGCTTTGGAGCCGCTTTGTTGGCGGAGCCTCCACTGCACGGTTTCATCGTCCCTATATCGATCCCGTCGAACCGGTTATCGAGTTCCAGCACGAAGCCGTTGGGCGTCTCGGTCGGTTCATTGCCCGGGTTCCCTTTTGGCGAATGCATCCGGACCGTGCACTAGCAATTCAGCTTCCCGAAGGAGCCGAGGCCAATATCCTGGCTGAGCCCAATGGGTCCTGCGTGATACAGCTGCTTGGGGGTAGCGCTGGAGATGCGATGGTATTGCAGCTTCCCTCCGGTACATGGGCCGTTGAATGGATCGATCCGGCCACGGGCCAGCGTTTGTCTCATTCCGAGATGACCGCTGAAGACGAGGGACTGCGGTTGACTCTTCCCGAAGGCCCCGAGCATCGTGTCGCCTATGTAGTTGAACAATAACATGGAGCCTCGTTTTGGGGTATCGACGATCCGATCCGGTGCTCCATTTTTGGAGAATATGCTTGCATCCCATTGAATCATCTTAATCAGGCGTGTAGGATAGAGCCAACGAGTAGGGTTACATGGGGTTATGACTTAGGAGCGTCGGCCGATGCTGAGTCGACTTCTCACACGCAAAGAACAGGCTGTCCTGTTGATATTTGCCGCGTCGATTGTACTGGGGACCTTGGTGATCTTGTTTTCGGGCGGACATCCTGCTCCTGCTACGGATAGACCCGACCTCACGTTTTCACTTTCCGAGTCGCCGGATGCATCGGCTCCGATCGTCATACCCGATGAGCCAGAGACGAAATCAGAGCCGGACGAATCCGTCGTTTCGCCGCCTGCTGACCTGCCCCCCGAGTTTGGCGCACCGCGCGGACTGATCCAGGTTGCCATACGAGGCGCCGTAAATGCGCCGGGTGTGTATACATTTCATGTCGCCGATCGAGTTCAGACCGCACTCAAACGAGCAGGCGGTGTACGAGAGGAAGCAGACCTGAACGATATCAATCTGGCAGCGCGGTTGATCGATGGTACAACGCTGTATATTCCCGTGGGACGGTTCGTGCGTGTCGAGGAGGACCGAATTTCGGTGCGTAGCGGAACCAACGCGCCGGGGCTCAACCCGCCCCAATATACCCTTTCGGGATGGCGTCCTGAATTCGAAGCTGTCCCGGGAAGCTCTACCCATTCACCGGTTGACGATAGTGGCCGCTCCGGGCGAATTAACGTAAACCGAGCATCGGCAGACGAACTGGCCACCCTGCCGGGAATCGGGCCGGTGCTATCTCAGAGCATTATCCAGCATCGGCGAAATCAGCCGTTCACAACCGTGGAAGAACTGAGGCAGGTGCATGGCATAGGCGAAAAGCGTCTTGAAACCTTGCGCCCCCTTGTTACCGTGCGATAGCGAGCAAGCCGATGGATGATGATTCGGATGTTGATCACGACCCCCGGACGGATTCGGCAGATAGCAACTACGGCGGCGTAGAAGCCGATGCCGTTTGTGAACAATGCGAGATGGTCAATCCGCCCGAGACCAGATTTTGCCAGGGCTGCGGTGCAGACCTGCGGGCCCAACACGCCCGCCGGCTTGATCGATTCGGTACGATAGAAATTGTTGAAGACCGGATTCAACCCATCCGGGTGTTAACAGGACTGATTGCCGTGCTCGGGGCGCTGCTTTGCATTTGGGTTGCCCTGAACGTAGACACCATTGTGAACTGGATGGCTCAAGGGTTTGCGGATCCCGCAGGAGGACGGGAAATACCACCCCGAGACTTTTGGGAAGGGGCTGAGGCCGCTTCCTTTAACCCCCTGGCTTCCGAACTCAGGGGTAATCCCGTCACGCGAAGCGAGATAAATGCTGGAGGGGTGGGCGTTGATGATGGATTCGTAGGACGCTATTTCATCCAGCCGGTAACCCAATTTGGGCAAGCGCCCGTCATTGGCTATGCCGTGGTGGACGAACATGAAGACGGTCTGCGCCTGGTTGCGCAGTTTGGTCATCGAGTCGAGATTCGGGCGTATCTCGAACGGCGAGGCGATGTGTTGATAAGCACCAACGCCGCTGTCCGCACGGATGACGGCTATGTCGCCGCCATGGGCTATGCCGAACCCCAACCGGATGGCGCCCTATTGTGTAGCGGGCAGACCGTAATCGATGAACGGTTTTATCAGGTGTTTGCCTACCGAGCGCCGTAACGTGCAGATCCCGCGCAAGCGCCGGTTACGTTTTCTCCGCCACCATCAGAAAAACGGAATAGGTGGTTTCCCTTTGCCCATCCCCTTTTCCTATCTCGAATACCGTAGTGAATTCGATGTTCTGAAATCCTGCGTTCCTGGCGTCTCGGGCGAGCGTCTTCCGGTCGAACCCCTTATGCCCATGGAAATCGGGTCCGTGGAACGAACCGTCTTCCTGGTCGAGGTCAGCGATACACAGATGGCCGGAGGGCTCCAA
>PWNM01000638.1 GCA_003557825.1 Candidatus Hydrogenedentota bacterium
AGATAGCTTGGAACGCCAGCGCATCTCAGGAATGCCCATCTTTACCCAAAGTTTTTCGGCCAGTACAATAAAAGGCAAACAATCAATTTATTACTACCCATACATCTATATATCCAGGACTCCAAAACAGACAGAAATGATAGTCATTAACAAAACAAGGTTATCAACTCGATCGGTTGCAGCAATGAGCAGGAATAGGTACAATTACAAATTCTGTTTTTTTGTAGACGATCACGGTGTATCGGGCCAGCAGGAGACGAACTAGTGAGTTGGGAATATAGCGAGAAGACGACGCAGCTGTTTATGGACGCCGTGCATGGCAAGCCGGGCACGCACTTGGGCGAAATCGAAGATCCGGACGGGTTCGGCGAGCACGGCTCGATCGCTTGCGGCGATGCCATGCGGTTTACGTTCCGCGTCGAGAAAGACTATGAGGATCCCCTTAAGGATGTCATCGTCGAAGCCCGATATATGACCTTTGGATGCACATCGGCCATAGCGGCCTCGGAAGCATTGTGCCGGCTGATTGAGGAAGGTCGATATTCTCCCATCGAGGCCCTGAAAATCACCAACGAATCAATTGTTGATTATCTTGAAGGGCTTCCCGAGCAAAAGATCCATTGCTCGGTTATGGGGGCTGAGGCACTGGAAGCAGCTGTTTTTAACTGGGCCCAGAAACGTGGCGTTGATCTTGAGGAACTAGGGATTGATCTTGTGTCCGAAGACGAAGAAGAAGGCCGTATTGTCTGCAAGTGTTTTACCTTGTCCGAGCCGTATCTTCGTCGGAAAATTCAGGAGCTTAACCTACGGACCATCGCCGAGGTTACCCATGCCACGAAAGCGGGCGGGGCATGCATGTCGTGCCATCAAGCCCCGGGAGGCATCCAGGATCTACTCGACGAGGTCTGGGGCAGAAAACCCGCAACGGTGAAACAAGTCGCCGAGGAGCCGCAGCCTCGCGAGCCCGAACCGACTAACGGCTCGGGTCTTTCTTCGTATCAGCTTATGAAAAAGGTGGAACAGTGCATTGAGGACTATATCCGCCCTCAACTGCAGTCGGATGGCGGCGACATCGAGATCGTCGATATCAAGGATTCGCTGGTATACTGCAAACTAAGCGGCGCCTGCGCTGGGTGCGCCCATGCGGGTCAGACAATGAAACTAATGGTGGAACGCACGCTGAAGGATCTCGTTGATGAGCGCATCCGCGTGATCGGCGTTTAGTCCGCATCCATCTCCCCCCCTTTGGCTCGGCGACACCATGCACGCCGATAGACGGAAAGGGTTTTCCATGACTGTCATATATGCAGATAACAACGCGACCACCGCCATCGATCCCCAAGTCACCGAGGCGATGTTGCCCTATCTCCAAGATCAGTATTTCAATCCGAGTTCGATGTATGAAGTCGCGCGTCCCGTGGCGAACGCCATTGAAAAAGCCAGGGAATCCGTGGCCCATGTGCTCGGCGGCATTGAAGCCAATCAAATCCTGTTTACCTCGGGCGCAACCGAAAGCAATAATGCCGCCATCTTCGGGACAGCCAAGGCCAACCGATCGCGGAATCATATCATCACCACCGCCGTCGAACATCCGGCTGTGCTCGAGGTATGCCGCGAGATGGAGCGGGACGGATACGAGGTCACGTTTTTATCCGTAGATCGTTCGGGTCGACTGAACATGCAGGAGTTTGTCCAGGCGCTTCAGCCGGATACCCTGATGGTGACCATCATGCACGGCAACAACGAAACGGGTGTAATTTTCCCGGTGGACGAGTTGGCGCGGATCACCAAAGAGACGGATCCGGCTATCATTTTCCATACGGACGCCACCCAATCGGTGGGGAAAATCCCGCTGGATCTGACCGGCGCATTCCGATACGTGGATATGTTGTCCCTATCGGGACACAAGCTCCACGGACCGAAGGGAGTCGGCGCGCTGTATGTGAAACGGGGCACGCAATGGAGGCCCTTTATCATCGGCGGGCACCAAGAAAACGGACGCCGGGGCGGGACGTATAATGTAGCCTCGATTGTCGGATTGGGCTCGGCCTGCGATCTGGCCCGGGAGCACCGAGATGACGAGAAACGGATAGCTGCACTCCGCGATCGGTTGGAAGCAGGCATCCTCGACAGGGTACCTCAAGTCGAGGTCAATGGCCAAGACGCCCCGCGCTTGCCCAATACCCTCAACGTCGCATGCCATTATGTCGAGGGCGAAGGCATTTTGTATCAGTTGAGCGCTTTGGGCATATGCGCATCGAGCGGTTCGGCCTGTACATCCGGCTCGCTTGATCCGTCCCATGTGCTCAAGACTATGGAATTACCCTTTACGGCGATTCATGGTTCAATTCGGTTTAGCCTGAGCCGCTACACGACGGATGCCGAAGTCGATGCCATTATCGACGCCTTTCCCAAGGTCATCGCCAACCTGCGGAAGATGTCGCCCTATTGGGACACCAAAACCAATCAGCCTCGGTAATCCGCCGCACGAGGGCAATAAGGCCTACTGGAAATCCTCCGGATTGCGCGCGTGTTCGAATAGCTCGGCGATGACCGCTTCGTCACCGCCTTTTTCCTTGAACGGCGTGTAGAAGCGCACCGGCGGCAACGGTTCCCCATCGTCGTCGACATCCAGCGAGGTATCCGCGTGAATGGGGCGGTTGCCGGGTAACGCAAGATGGACACGGGAATTCCCTTTACGGTTCAACCAGTTGCGCGTCTCAAAATAGTAGTGTCGAAGAAACGCGCGTCGGTCGGCGGCCGGTTTCTTGGCATAGCCCGTGATTTCGTCCCATCCTCCATCGGCGACGGTAGAGGGTCCAAAGGTCCTTCCGTAGTTGTCGATCTCGAGCAAGATGGGCAAGTCGCCGGGTAGTTCCAGCAGGGCAATGATCTCGTCGCCTCCCTGGCGGGTTTCTGTCGCCTCCGCATCGGGTCAGAAGTGCATGCCGAACGGTTTCTCATCGGTGTAGCTGAGCCGCGTAGGCCATTTGATCAGGTCAAACAACGGCTGGGCATCGGGATGGGGCGCTTTGGGATAGTCCCGCGGCTCGATAATATGCGACGTCAGAAGCACCGTCTTGCGATAGGCCCGTTCCGCCGCCCAGCGCCGCGCAAAGGAACACAAGGCGTGCAACGCGCCGTTATCATGATCTCGCGCGCCGGTCATCATGGCTTGGCCAAACATGATGCCCTCAAAGCCGGCATCCAGATGCTCTGCGATAAGGTAGGCGTAGTAGATTTGGGTCTCGAGCATGGTAATGTCAGGCGGACCCTGTTCGCGGTCCTCGGTTTGTACCCATAGTCCAACAAAATGGTCGGGCCAATTGTCTGCATCACGGTCAAACATGGCTTCGTAGTTGAAGTACTCGGGGCCATTGGGGCCGAAAGTCCGTTGTTCTTGAATTCCTTCCTCCACCAGGATCGTGAGCAGCCATTGGGGAATGAGAGTGTTACTTGTATTGGCGCTGCAAACCGCTTCCATCACGCCCGCTACGAATAGCATGTCCGCGCCCCAATCCGTGCCATGGATAGCATCGATCTCGGCTGTCAACATGGCCCAATCATCAGCCGTATACCGCCGGGCCCAGCCCAGATCGGCCCAGTGCACGTATTTGGCGCCGGTGTCGCGATAAAACTCCCGTGTCCGCTCGCCCCAATCGAACATATGAACGACGGCCCGATCGAGATAAGCCTGAAGGAGCGGGCGGGTGAGCTCCTCCCGTCCCATAAATTGCAGGGGGCTACCGGGCTCGAGCGGATGCACGACGGTTCGGGTCAACGGTTTCCGATCCGTGTCTTGCAGAACGGCATCGGCAATAGCGTTCAACATGGCTTCACTTTCTTCGCCGCTCATTTGCCGACCCGCCGACGCCATCGTTGCGCATCCAACACAGACGATCAGCACTCCCCAAAAACCTTTGCTCCATAGCATGCTGGTGATTAACATGGCTTATGTCCCCCAATGTCAGACAGTCCCATAGCAGTTGCTTATGACCATAACAGGTTATGCTGAAATGAAGCGAGTCACCCCCCAACCTGCCCCTACCGATAAAACTGTTTCGAGTCCCAATGTCCAACATGACCTTGCACTGCGGATCATTGTATACTGAGAAGATATGTTGACATGGGCGATCGGGTCTAACGTGAAAGGGAGAACATGAGCGATCAACCGAAAACGCCAACTGGGTTAACCCGCAGACAATTTCTTGGCCGGAGCATGGCGGCTGCAGCAGCGCCGATGATTTTGCCGAGTCGAATCCTGGGCATGCGCGGCCACATGGGCGCAAACGACCGAATAACACTTGGGCTGATCGGCCTGGGAGGAATGGGACGAGGTCATTTTAACTGGTTCCGCGATGACATCGTAGCGGTATGCGATGTAGACCAGCGTCACCTGGCCCGTGGTCTTGATGGACTGGGCGATCGAGGCGAAGGCTATACGGATTACCGGCGAGTGTTGGATAGGGATGATATCGATGCCGTCATCATTGCGTCGCCCGACCACTGGCATGGGCTTCAGACCATCCACGCATGCGAAGCGGGCAAGGATGTGTATGTCGAGAAACCGGCCAGCAACTACATCAAAGAAGGCCGGGCCATGGTAGAGGCCGCGCGGCGGCATAACCGGATTGTGCAGGTGGGCTCGCAGGGGCGTTCGATGCCGACTCCTCAAGACGCCTGTGCCTATATCCGCAACGGCGGCATCGGGAAAGTCCACCGCGTCGAGTGCTGGCATTATGAAAATCCGGTAGGCGGCGATCCCGCCAATGACGGCCCCGCGCCGGATCATCTGGATTGGGACATGTGGCTCGGGC
>PWNM01000253.1 GCA_003557825.1 Candidatus Hydrogenedentota bacterium
CCCAGATCGGGCTCCCAGAAGGCCACGTCCGCCTCGCCCTCTTTCCGAAATGCGGCCAGGCGTTCGGGCGTAAGCAACTGCTCGAGGATCGCAACGACCTCGGTTTCGGTAAGCGGCTCCGATTTGCGGGGACGCAACTCGCCATCAATTCGGAAATAGGGAGGCGAGTTGGTTTTGATATGGATATCGGACGCGCCACGGTCAACGGCCCGCCGCAATAGGCGCAACAACAACGATGAAGAAGGATCGGTTTCCACCATGGCTACCTACGGTTCTCCGCCCGCTATTTTTTCCGACGCTGCATAAACGAGGGCAGATTTCGCTTAAACGTCGGGATATCAAAATCGCCGCCATCATAATCCGCCGATGAACCGTCTTCAACGTCCGCCGGTTCGTCTTCGGTATCGTCATCATCGGGAAACATAATCTGTACCGGCGTAGTGTTCCAAGGTTCTTGTGGCGCATCGGATGGTTCTGACTCGGATTCCTCGTCGATGGATTCCATCGTGGATGCATATGTATCGGACGGCTCCGGAGTTCCGAGCGATTCACCAATAGCCGCGGCCAAGGTACCAAGTTTGTCAACTTGCGCCACCTCCCGTTCCTCGGCTTCTTCGGTTCCAAAAGCGGGTACAGTGACTTGGGAAGAACGCTCGGCGCTGAAGCCCGCAGCAATCACCGTGACGGTCACTTCCTCTTGCTCGTTGTCTTCGATAACGGCTCCGAAAATAATATTGGCTTTGGGGTGGGCCGACTTCTGCACCGTCGTCACGGCATCATGCACTTCTCGCATGGCGATATCACTGCCGCCTTGGACATTAACGATAACGCCCAACGAACCATCGATGGTCGAGTTCTCAAGCAAGGGGCAGACAATGGCCTCTTCCGCAGCGCGGGTGGCGCGATTCTCGCCATCGGCCGTCCCGATACCCATCAGGGCTCGGCCGCTGTTCTGCATAATGGTGCGCACGTCGGCAAAGTCCAGGTTGATTAGACCCGGTTTGGTGATGAGCTCCGATATGGCGCGAACGCCGTTGTGGAGCACTTCGTCGGCCAAACGGAATGCATTGAGAAACGTAATGTTCGTCTGACATAAAATGGACAACCGATCATTGGGCACGACGATGGTGGCGTCCACATGCTTCTGCAGGGCCTCTAGTCCATGCTGGGCATTCAGCATGCGTTCCCCGCCCTCGAACTGGAAGGGCAAGGTTACGATGGCCACGGTCAGCGCGCCGGTATCCTTGGCGAGCTGGGCCACCACAGGAATAGCGCCCGTCCCGGTTCCGCCTCCCAATCCAGCCGTCAGGAAAATCATGTCGGCTCCGGTCAGGACCTCGCCGATCCGGTCCTTATGCTCGACGGCCGCTTGCTCGCCCATGGCCGGTTTGGCTCCTGCGCCCAGTCCTGCTTCTCCAATTTGAAGCCGGGTACCGGCAGGCGAGTTCTTGAGTGCCTGGGCATCCGTGTTGATGGTGATGAAATCGACATCCTGCATCCCGGCTTCGATCATCCGGCCCACGGCATTTCCACCACCGCCGCCAATGCCGCACACCTTGATGATGGCCTGACTTTCGAAATTATTCAGTTCGTTTGTAATCCGCACGCTCATGACTGCCTTCTCCTATGGTCCCGCAATTTTATCTGTGTCCACCGGCCCCGTCGAAACGGGTGCGCCTCCTGGTTACCTTGCTGCTATGTCCCTGCCAAATCGCAAGTCGCAATACTGCTCGAAATCAAGACTCCTGTCCTTGTATTCCCATAACACTTCGAGCCGACGGGCCTGCAAATCATAGTCGCCCCGGCCCCAGCGGATCTCGAAGGGCAATTCCTCGCAGTACATTCGGATATCGTTCCGGTTTCGCGCTGCCAACTCGGCTATGGTGACATGTTCCGCCAATGCGATCGAATTAAACGCATGTAGCACGCCGAGGGCATCCGTCAAGGATTCCGATTCAATGTGTTGGCCCGCCTCGACAATATCTACATCGGGCAATTCGGTGATAAACGGACCCGGGAAACGACGCGTTCGGCTGAGGGGCAATTCCTCGACCGCTACGCCTTCAACATCAATAGCAAAGGCCCGATTGTGATGAAGCAACGTCGCCACGGGTTCCCGCTCCTCGATCCAAATCGAGACCGTATCCGGAAACTCGCGGCGTACGACGCACTGCCGAACATAGGGAAGCGCCATCACCCGCTCGGCCACTGCCTGCTCGTCGAGAAACAGCAGGTTATCTTCCGTCGTAACCCGGGCTTGGCGCAGAATGGTCCATTCGTCCAATCGCGACAGACCCTCGATACGAATGGTCTGGACATACCAGTGTTCCGACTCGTGGAGATAACAGTAAAAGGCCCACGCGCCGCCGCCCAACACCGACAACACCACAAAGGCCTTCAGCGCCCCGAGGATCCGGGTTCGCACCACATGGGGCGGCCGTCCTCGGCTTCGGCTATATCTCCGTCGGCCTTTCACGACGATCTCAGCGCCTCCAATAAGGGGTTCGCAATGCGATTGATGTTGCCGGCTCCCAAAATCAACACCATATCTCCTTCTTCGAGATGGGGGGCAAGCATAGACGGGACGGCTTCCATATCGTTCACCAGTTCGACATGCCGCGCTCCGGCCTCGCAGGCGGCATCGACAATCAGTCCCGAATCGACGCCCGGCATGGGTTCCTCGCGAGACGGGTAGATACCGGTCACCACGGAGCGGTCGGCCTGGGATAGGACCCGGGCAAACTCTTCGTAGAAGTATTTTGTGCGGCTATAAAGATGGGGCTGAAACACACAGACAAGCCGGCCTGGATTGGCCCATCGCACCGCTTCGAGGGTGCTGGCGATCTCGGTAGGGTGATGGGCATAGTCTTCGACGACCAGAACGCCCCGCGCCTCTCCGCAGACCTGCAAGCGTCGGCGAACCCCGTCATAGGTCATCAGACCATCGACGATCTGGGGGAAGCGCATCCCCAGGCATAACCCGACGGCGCATGCGCCTAGAGCGTTCCGAACGTTGTGGATGCCGATGGCGTGAACGGTTAACGTGCCCAGATGGCCCGTAACTCCGAGTCGTTCGTCATGACTATGAACGTCGATACAGGTCCTCAGGGATGCCAAGGAGCCATTTGTTCGCGGAGCGCCGGCGTAGCCCTCCCCGCCAGTAGCCAAACGGATATTTGCGCCCATAAGCGATGCGCCTTCTTCGACGCCATAGGTGATGCAGACGCTCTCAATATCGGGCAGCACGGCGCGGACATTCGGATCGTCGTGGCAGACAATCGAATAGCCGTAGAAAGGAACGCGATTACAGAAGTCGGTGAAGGCCCGTTTGATCCGGTCGAGGGTACCGTAGTATTCCAGGTGCTCGGCATCAATATTCGTGACCACGCTAATCGTGGGGGAAAGATGCAGAAAGGAGCCGTCGTGTTCATCGGCTTCAGCGACCAGATAATCGCCGGTTCCCCACCGAGCATTCGTGCCGCTGCGATGAAGGATACCACCAATAATGCTTGTTGCGCCGATATTGGCCCGATCCAAAATGGCGCTGATCATCGATGTCGTCGTCGTCTTGCCGTGGGTTCCGCCTACAGCCACGGCATTGGGCTTCAGGCGCATCAGGTCGGCCAGCAATTGGGAACGAAAGAGAACAGGCGTACCCCGGCGTCGGGCTGCAACGAGTTCGACGTTATCATCGGTCACCGCGGTTGACTTGACCAGGATGCCGGCGTCTCCGATGTTGGCGGCGCGATGGCCTTCGTGGAACAAAAGCCCGAGTCGGACGAGCCGTTCTGTGATGTCCGACGCACGCAAATCCGATCCCGAGACTTCATAGCCCAGGTTAAGCAGAATCTCGGCCAAGCCGCTCATGCCGATGCCGCCCACACCGGTGAAATGCACCGACCGCTTCAGCCCATATAAGGAAGGTCCCATTCGTATTCCCTAACCATCATAAAACCCAATATCTTGTGGCAGGTCCCATTATAGCAGAGTTGCGACCACTATAAAAGGGGGTCGAAGAGGCGGATTTACGGGGCTTTTTGAGCATTGTCATTAGACGAACCGCAGCGCTATATACCCAAAAATGCCAGGGAAACGGTACCGGTTCATTCATCCGTGGACGGGTCGGGGGCAGGAAGCGCCAAATCGCCCGGCTCAAGGGGTATCTCCATATCGGGATGGACGACCAGTTGATCGGGCGCGCCGGCTTCGTCCTGCGCCAATACCAAGGCCCATTTTGTATGATCCGAACGGGGAACCAACGCCTGATGCGCCTCATCGCCGGAATCCGGCCGGGCGCGACGTCCATCCTGGTCTTCCCCGTAGGGCGCCTGAATCGGCGTCTCCCATCCGAAGAGCCCGGATGCCTCCTCGTGTGCCGCCGCCTGCGCCGCCCCATTCTGACGGGCGGCTACCTCGGCGCGGATCATGTCGATGACCAATGTCTCGACAGTGCATTGCTCGTGCTGAGCGAGTTCCTCAACGGCCTCGGCCAACGATCGAGGCAAGCCTTGCAACATCCCCAAACGGGGCGCCGGGGAAGAAGCTTCGGGGTTCATCCTAATACTGTCGAGGGGCGCAGTTCCGGGAACATCGACTTCGATGCCGGAACCATCGAGCGATTCGGCCCGGAACCGATGGCCTGAACGAATGGCCTCGACCATATCTGCGTATAGATGCAGGGCAGCACGAATCTGTGCGGAGTGGGTCATATGAGGAATAACGGTCCCCATTGCGGCTAAGTCGTCCCAGTCGGCTTGGCCAAGGCGCAGTTCAAGAAACCCGGCATCAAGCCGGCCCTTTGCGGGAGAAGATACCGTCATAGCTCCATCCAGCACCGGAAAATGCTCACGCTCGGTCCCATCGGCCGATACCCGATACAGGCGGAGTCCTTGCCGTTCGATGGCGACCAGGTGCCGGGTCAGACGGATGGCCGCGCGGGTCACGGCGCTTCGCGTGCGATGGGGCGTTTCTGAGACAAGGTCATCGAGCCGCGCTTTGTCTTCTTCGGTAACCCGAAGTCGAAGGCGCTTGGATGAAGCGCTCATGACCGGAAATCCCGCCTATTTGTAGGGGACAATGTACGTACAGAATCCATAGCCGGATTATGGCCGAACTACGAACCCTGCTGCAAGCCTTGGACCACATACGGGACGACCAACCTTGACGGTATTCCAATCCGTGCCGTATGCTTGACGGCATGGACCGCCGAACGCAACCTTGGGAGCCGCGTGCATGACCTATACCGCGCACGAATGTATGACCATGGTTGAACCGGGACTGTGCCATGCCCGGGAAAGACTCCGGTCGGATGAACCGTTCGATGCAATAGCAGCCACGCTCCTCCCCCATCTCGCCGCATGCCGAGGATTTCTCGAGATCCACCGAGACCCAGTACCGGAGCATATCGACCCACGGGTGATCGTCGAGGAAGCTGTACAGGAGCTGGAATTGGAAGAAGCGGAGCTCGAACCCGTTGAGTGGTGTAGGGGTGACCGGCAACAAATCCAATTTCTGCTGCGAGCATTGCTGGCCGGGGCCGAATGCGACACGGGAAGCTATCTGTCGTTGATCTTGCTTGAGGGGGAGGATCGGTCGGTCGGGTCGGAGACCATCCCGGTACTCGCGGTTGCTTTCGAGGGTCCGGGACAGATCCCCAATCCGGTTCCAGTGGGAGCCGGTATTCTGATCCCGCTTGAAACGTTACAAGAGCGATGGACAGCAGCGACCTGTGGGGGACGAATCGACAGGGATCGATTGGGCTGGTCCTTTCGATTTCGGGGGGTTCGTAAACCGCCGTCGTCGGTGAAAAACATCGAGTCCCTCCTCGAAGCCGTTCGGGAGGCGGATCGGCAAGTACGATTGATCGGGGCCGGCAAGAACGCAACAAAGGACAAAGCCCTTGCCTCACTTGATGCTGCCCTCGGCGCCATTCACGGACAGCCCAAACATGAACCGGCCGTTATACCCGCGATTATCGAAGAGGCACAGGCGGCGTTCGCAACTACCCGGCCGGATTTTGCGGGAACAGTGGAAACGTACATCGATGCCGATCTCCCTGCCGTAATTGTAAGTCGTCGTCATATGATGAGCTTTCTGCGCCACGCGTTGTGGTATGGCGCGGAACAGTTGAGCCGTGGCGGCGGCATCACCCTACTTGCGAGCTATTCCGTGGGCGAGCGTGCCACGGAAGTGTCCGTCGTGGCAACAGGGACCGCATGCCGACGCAACCCGGAATCAAGCTATGAAGCGGCATTGCGATGGGCGGTACGAGATGGACATGAAGGCCAATGTGCCATCGAAGAGAAGCCAAATGAGTTGGCCATCACAGCCACGTTGCCTGATACGGTGGGACGGAAACTCGATGCGGAATTCCCTGGGTGGGAGCAGTTCACGTTGCCCTCGCAACAGATGCTCCGATTGCTTCGAAGCGGCGGCCCAACGCCTCCGGCCGAAGTGATCATGCCGGGCGTGCTCGAGACGGAACTCGAGGCCTGGTTGTGGCCCCGACTGACCGAGCCCGCCGTTATCAACCGGGCTCATGAGCTTGATATAAAAGGGGCGACATATCCCGGGGGATCGATTGAGCGGCGCGCCAAGGCCTTGGGGCAGATCCAGCGCCGCAAACCCAAGAAAGAGATTGCAAAACCGCCTTATGCCGCCGAGGTGATCTGGGCGTTTGGCGTAGATGCGGCGCATCAAACTATACTGGGAACCGACCGACTTGACGCCGACGGCCTACGTCGGCTATGCATTGCTTTGGCGCAATCCCCACCGGATGCAGCGACCGCCCTACGCCTGGTGGCCGTTGCCCGCCGTGAACCCAATTCATGATCCAAGGAGCATTACCATGAACGCATTTGTCCTATCAGGAAGCCGAAATCCAAAAGGTCAGACCGCGATGGTCGCCAACGCCGTCGTCGACGGCCTGCAGTCCGCCGGGGCCGATGTCGAGACGGTCTATTTGCCGACCTTGACCATCGAGCGGTGCCGACAATGCGAGGACGACGGATGGGGCCTCTGCCGCACGGAATCCCGTTGCATCATTGAAGATGATTTCGCGGGATTGGTCGAGCGGATTCGTGTTTCGGACCTAACCCTATTCGCTACCCCCGTCTATTTCGGAGACCTGAGCGAAAGCATGCGGGCCTTCCTGGACCGACTGCGTCGCACGGCTATTCAAGGTGAGACACGAGAGCAACTAATTGATAAGCCAGTGGCGGGAGTCTGCATGGCCGGCGGCGGAGGGGGTGGCGCGCCCCAGTGTGCGCTTAGCCTCGAAACTACCCTGGCCACCTGCGGCTTTGACGTGTTGCATGTCATGCCGGTGCGGCGCCAAAGCTTCCAGAACAAAAAGCCGCTGCTTAAAATGTTAGGGCAATGGCTTGCAGACGTTGTAAAGGAGCGATGATCACAAAGACGGATCTGTCCCAAACAGGACACATTTGCGGTCGAGGTCGGTGTAAGATACAATAAAGGGTGTGAACAACCAGTCGAAAACCGCGCAGAGCGCCGGACGCGCAGCATGAACTTATACCCCAACGACACGTCCTCCCCGTTGTCTGACTCCGTACCCCCCTCTACGGAACGGGATCCCATGGTGCTGGTGTTTTCGACCCACGAGCGCGTCACCGGATGCAGCCCGGCTGCAAGTGCGGAATTGGGCTATGAACCCGATGAGTTGATCGGGAAACCAGCACGCACGTTGTTTTCAGAAAACGAATATGCATCATGGCAGCATATCACCCGTCATGTACTGGATGGGGAATGCGTCATGGGGCACACGGCAATGTTCCGGCGAAAAGACGGACTGACGGTCGAGATGCGGCTGGATCTCTATCCCGCCCACGGGCCCGATGGCGGCATCACCGGATTCTCGGCGGCCCAAAGCACTCGAACCGACTTGGCCCCGTTGCTAGATAGCGCCATCGACCGGGATAAGTGGATTCGGGCCATTGTCGAGACGGCCGTAGACGGCATTATCACCTTTGACCATGCCGGGCTTATCGAATACATCAATCCATCGGCCGAGCGCATGTTCGGCTATACCCATGACGAGGTGGTTGGCCGCGATATCGGGCTGATTATGCCGTTACCGGATTACCAAGATCACAACCACTACTACGACCAGAATATTCGCGAAACCGGAGGGATTGTACAGGAAGTCGCCGGACGACGAAAGACTGGTGAAACTTTCCCTCTCGAGATGTCCATCAGCGAGGTGACGCAAGGGGAGCGTCGGGTGTTCACCTGCATCCTCCACGATATCACCAACCGGCGCAAACGGCAGGAAGAAAAGGACCAGCTTCTGCGCGATCTGAACAAACGGAACATCGAACTGACCTGTCTGTATCGCGCGGGTGAAGCCATGCGGTCATTCGAGGTGCTGTCGGATGTATTCCAGGGGGTAGTACGGCTCATTGGACCGGCCTTTCAATACCCCGACATTGCCCGGTGTCGACTGACTCTCGATGGCGACCGCTATGTCAGTTCGCCCTTTTCCGCCACGCCGTGGCGATTGGGTTCCGATATCATCGTGGCCGGTCGGAAACGAGGTGAGCTGGAGGTGTTCTACCTGGAAGAGCGACGGGGTTCGGATGGACGGATCTTCCTTGATGAAGAACGGGAACTGATTGAGGCCCTGGCCAGCGATATCGGGTTTACGGTGGAACGGCGGGAAGCCGAGGCCAAGGTCATTCAGGCGTCGAAACTTGCGTCCATCGGTGAGTTGGCGGCCGGCGTGGGCCATGAAATCAACAACCCGCTAAACGGTATCATGAACTGCGCAGACATCCTCGCCGGGGAATTCGAGGAGGACTCGAAGCAACATCAATTCGCGACGTTGATTCGGTCCGAGGCCGAACGAATCGCCACCATTGTGCGTAACCTGTTGCGGTTCGCCCGGCAAGACCGGGAGCATCACAGTCCAGCGCGTATGTGCGATATCGTCGAGGTGGTGCTTTCGCTTAGCCGGAAGAAGATCGAAAAATCCCACATCCGGCTCGAAGTAGATGTGCCGGAGGATCTACCACGGGTACGATGCCGGAGCGAACAACTGCAGCAGGTAGTTATGAACCTGATCATCAACGCTCTACAGGCCCTCGACGAACGATATAAAGGCATGAACCCGGATAAAATACTGTCCATCGCCGCCGAGCCCATCGAGCTTTCGGGCGCTCCCTTTATACGATTGACCGTCGAAGACCACGGATGCGGCATTGCGCCGACGCACATTGAACGACTCTTCGATCCCTTCTTCACGACGAAAGGTCGCGATGTCGGTACGGGCCTTGGGCTTTCCATTTCGAATGCCATTGTCAAGGATCACGGCGGCCAGATCACCGTGACGAGCGAGCTGGGCCGATACGCCCGGTTCCACGTGGACCTGCCCAGCGAGTCCTCGCCGCCGGATCAGGAGGCGTCGGCATGAGTGGCGCAGAACCTGAAAACAACCAAACGCCCCGGGTGTTGATCGTCGAAGATGAGGCGGTCCTACGTCTAACGTTTGGCGAGTTCCTCAGTTCCGAAGGCTACGAGGTACACACCGCGGAGGACTACGAGGAGGCCTTGTCCCATTTGGACCGGATGCCGTTTGATGTGGTCATCACGGACATTATCTTGGCGGGGAAGACCGGCGTGGACCTTCTGCGAACCGTGAACGACAGAGGCTTACGCTGCCCTGTGGTGATGATCACGGGCGAGCCGAATGTAGAGACCGCCGCCGATGCCGTCCGGCTCGGGGCCTTCGATTATCTGCCCAAACCGGTGACCCGGGAGGCCATCGTCCGGGTTACCCGCATGGCCATGGACCTGCGCCGATTGACCCTTGAGCGGGATCATTATGCCGCCCAAATGAATCGCTACCGGCGCGACCTCGAGGCGATTTTCAACAGTGTCACCGAAGGGATCATTACGGTCGATCCCGACATGCGTATCCGCCAAGTCAACTCTGCTGCCCTGTCAATCTTTGGTCTGACGGCGGGTTCGGTCACGGGACGGCCCTTTGACGAACTCGTCCCCGTTTCGGGGCTGGCCCCGGCACACGAGGCCCTCGAACAGACCTTGCGTACTCGCCAATCCGTCACCGAACGCCGCATCGAGTTAAAGGTGGATGAGATAGAACGGGTGCTGATGGTTCGTACGGCCCCCTTGTTCTACGAAGACGGCGTTTTTGGCGGCGCTATGCTCATGGTACGGGACATTACCCGCCTGATTCGTCTGGAACAACAAATCGAGGAAACCCAGCAATACAGGGACATGATCGGTAAAAGCCCCCGGATGCAAGAAATATTTAATCTCATAAAAGACCTTGCCGAGACCAATTCGACGGTTTTGATTTACGGCGAGAGCGGTACGGGCAAGGAACTGGTTGCAGCGGCAATACACCATGCCAGCAATCGGTCCGATGGTCCGTTTCTTAAGGTCAACTGCGCGGCCCTGTCGGAAAACATTCTAGAAAGCGAACTTTTTGGCCATGTAAAAGGCGCATTTACCGGGGCATTTAAAGACCGCATCGGCCGGTTCGAGGCCGCCGACAAAGGGACCATTCTGCTGGACGAAATCGGCGATATTTCGCCGCGACTTCAACTGAGACTGCTCCGGGTCTTGCAGGAACACGAATTCGAGCGGGTGGGTTCGTCCACGCCGATTCGTACGGATGTACGGGTCATTGCATGCACCAATCAATGGCTCGAACAAAAGATTCAGCGCGGCGAATTTCGGCAGGATCTCTATTACCGTCTCAATGTAGTACGTATCGATCTTCCCCCGTTACGAGAACGGCGGGAAGATATCCCTTTGCTGGTTGACCGTTTCCTGCACCGGTTCAACAAGAACATGAAAAAGTCTATAACCGGCGTTTCCCCCGAAACCATGGAAGTATTCATGAATTATCCATGGCCGGGCAACGTTCGGGAACTCGAAAATTGCATGGAACGGAGCTTTATTGTTTGCCGGGAGTCCGTCATTCAACCTGCTCATCTGCCCCCCGAGATCACGGCATCAACCGAACCGAATCACCATGCTCCTCGAGCGACCGCCGATTCGAACGATGAAGCAGTCATCCTGGACGTACTCGAGCAAACCGACTGGAACGTGGCCAAATCAGCGCGGCTTTTGGGGATCGCACGGAATACGTTGTATCAAAAAATGAAGGCTCTGGGATTATCAAGGCCCCACGAATAGCGGCGGGACAGATGTGTCCTGCACGATCCTGTGCAACAGGGCTCGATAGGACAATTCCATGCGCCCAGATGACAACGGTTGCGTTGTGCAACATATCGGGCTATAATGACTTAGTAAGTTCCCGAGCGGGTTTATTGTTTCGGCATAATTCATGCTTGTGTTATCGTACTTTTACCGCGGTTCAAAACAGGGAAATAAGCAGGGCGGCAGCTTTCCTGATCCGCCAAAAAATTACGGGGAAATATGGGATTCATTGATGACGTAATCCAACAAGCACGAAAAAATCCGGGTACAATCGTATTGCCGGAACCGGAAGATGACCGCACGCTGCAAGCCGCCGATACAATCGAAGACCAAGGCATTGCGAAGGTGATTTTGGTCGGAGACGATCAGATGATCGCCGATAAGCTGCAAACCCTGGGGATCTCCCGGTCGTTTGAGGTGGTCAACCCAAGCAAAGCATCGTGGCTGGATGATTTCACCCAGCAATTCCACGATATGCGTAAAGCCAAGGGCATGACGCCCGACCAAGCGCGCCAGACCATTCTTGAGCCGATTCCTCACGGGATCATGATGCTTCATACCGGTCGAGGAGATGGTCTAGTGGCTGGCGCCATTCATTCGACGGGAGATACCTTGCGGCCGGCCCTTCAAATATTGCGGACCGCTCCAGGGAGCTCGTTGGTGTCGTCGTTCTTCTTTATGGCATTGCCGGATACGACGTACATCTTTGCCGACTGCGCGCTGGTGGAAGATCCGACGGCGGAACAGCTCGCCGAGATCGCGTTGGCATCGGCTGAGAGCGCCTACGCCTTTGGATTCGACCCATGCGTCGCACTATTGTCATACAGCACCAAGGGATCCGCGAAAAGCCATCGGACCGAGAAGGTTATTGAGGCGACGCGCATGGCCCAGGAAAAGGCCGCGGAACGCTTCCCGGCTGAGATGAATGTCCGCATCGACGGAGAGTTGCAAGCCGATGCGGCGCTGGTGGAAAAGGTGGGCGCATCGAAGGCTCCGGATAGCCCGGTTGCAGGCAAAGCAAAAGTATTGATCTTCCCGGACCTGGATTCCGCAAATATAGCCTATAAGCTGGTGCAGCGTTTGGGCGGAGCGGACGCCTACGGGCCGGTTATCCAGGGGATCCGTCTGCCGGTCAATGACCTGTCGCGAGGATGTAGCGTAGATGATATCGTCGGGGTCACAGCGGTTACCGTCGTGCAGGCGCAGATGAGTAAAAAATAAAACGGTTGAGACCGCCAGACGCGTCAGTCCAAAACACATGGCTCAAAGTAGCGTTTAGCAACTGGGCAGGGCGACCTGACCAGGAAAACGGAGACCATCGCATATGAAGGTTCTTGTTCTGAATACCGGCTCTTCGTCGGTGAAGTACCGCGTGTTTGAATGTGAAAACGGCGAAACAACTGGACTTTCCCAGGGAATCATCGAACGAATCGGCGGTAAAAACGCTAACATCGAGTGCGAATGTCATTTGGATCACCCCCATCAGTGCGCAGCTAACATTATAGGCACTCCCGGACAACTGAATATTGCTGACCACAAGGCCGCAATTCGGGACATATGCGATATTTTGATGAGCGATCAGTGTGGCCTTATCAGCGACCTGAGCGAGATAAAGGGCATTGGGCACCGCGTGGTGCACGGAGGTGAGGAATTCTCCGCTTCGACCCTAATCGATGAACCGGTCATCAACGGCATCGAGAAATGCTGCAAGCTGGCGCCGCTTCATAATCCTCCTGCGTTGCAGGGCATCCGCGCCTGTGCTGAGGTCTTCAAAGACGTCCCGCAAGTGGCGGTCTTTGATACGGCCTTTCATGCAACAATTCCAAGTCGAGCATACCGGTACGCCTTGCCGGCAAAGCTGTATCATGAACACGGTGTTCGTAAATACGGTTTCCATGGGACATCCCACTATTATGTTTCCCAGAAGGCGCTGAAGTACATGGATAAACCCTTAGAAGATACGCGCGTTATTACATGCCATTTGGGCAATGGGTGCAGTGTTTCGGCGGTTAAAGGCGGGAAATGCGTCGAGACCAGCATGGGACTGACCCCCCTCGGTGGTGTTATGATGGGAACGCGCCCGGGCGACATGGATCCCTATCTGCCATTGTTTATGATCAAAGAACTGGACATGACCGTCGACGAAGTGGACGAAGCGCTCAACAAAAAAAGCGGTTTGATGGGTGTGTGCGGTCATAATGACATGCGCGATATTGAAAAGCGCGCCGCCGATGGCGACGAAGACTGCCAATTGGCACTTGAGATGTTTGCATACCGCGTGGCCCGGTTTATTGGTAGCTATTCGATGGTGATGAATGGTTGCGACGGAATCGTGTTTACAGCGGGCATTGGTGAGAACAACGCAGACATGCGCGCCCGGATCCTGGCCAATGCGGGATATCTTGGTTGCAAGGTAGACGATGCCCGCAACCAAGGTGGAGAGACAATTTTTAGTACAGACGACTCGACGTGTAAAGCCCTTGTCATCCCCACGAACGAGGAACTCGTTATAGCAACAGACACGGCCGAGATAGTGAAAAAGATACAACATGCTTCTCCTCATCAGGCCGCCGGCGTGAGTTAGCCGCTCACACGGCCATGCCTGATCCTTCTCCTCGGGAAGACCGGACTGCCGGATGGCGGCCCGGTCTTCTTTTTTTATACCTCTTCAACAAAGGAGCGTCCAACGCCATGAGCATTGCAGTCAAAGATGACCCTATCGATCTGTTTCTCGAATGGTTTGACGAGGCCAAGCAGACCGATCTAAAGGAACCTACCGCCATGACATTGGCCACCATTGATGAACAAGGTATGCCCGATGCCCGTATGGTATTGCTCAAAGGAGTGGATTCCCGAGGATTCGTTTTTTATACCAACTTGTCCAGCGCTAAGGGCCAGCAGCTTACGGCCAATCCCCATGCGGCTTTGTGCTTTTACTGGATGCCATTGGGCAGACAAGTACGGGTACGAGGAAGTGCGGCATTGGTCTCAGATGAGGAGGCAGATACCTATTTCGCCAGTCGCGATCGAAAGAGTCGACTCGGAGCCTGGGCATCGAAACAATCGCAACCCCTGACGCGACGGTTGGACCTTGAACGCCGGGTCGCCTCTTATGCGGCGAAATTCGGATGGGGATCCATCCCGCGTCCCTCCTTTTGGTCGGGCTACCGCGTCATGCCGGTATCCATCGAATTTTGGCAAGAACGGGCCTTTCGGCTCCATGAACGGCTTCGGTATCAACGAGATTTGGAAGGCGCATGGACATCCAAGTGGCTCTTTCCTTAGCTCCCGCTTCGGGACAGTTCTGTCCTGATCAGATGTGCTCCCCCGACCGGCATGCAGGCCCGCCACGAGTCACGCATCCGCGTTATTATTGAATATACCCCCGAAAAATATCCTGCTATTCCCTTTTTTACACACTGGCACACATCCTGCTACGCGTAGGCGGAGCAAAGTGCTTCCCCGAGGCAATTCAGGGAGACGGGGGCCATCGTGCCGCATATTGTTGTGATCGAAGACGAGCCCGTGTTGCGCATGACCTTTCGCCATGCGCTTGAAGAACGGGGCTATGAGGTGTCGGACGCCGCAAACGGACGGCAAGGGATCGAGCTCTGCCGCGCCAAGCCCCCCGACCTGGTCATTACCGATGTCATCATGCCAGAGCTATCCGGGGCCGAGGCGGTGGAGATCCTTGGCCGCGAGTTTCCGGGCTTGCCGATTATCGCCATGTCGGGTATGGAGGAGGCCCTGGTTCATGAGTCCAACAACAATTCCGGGTCCGCCCACTATGTGCTGAAACCTGTAGGCCTCCCCCGCCTGGTCGCGCTGGTGCAGGAAATGCTCGAAGAGGGCTCAACAAACCAAACGGTCTAACGCCACTCCTACTCTCATCGACACGAAAACAGCACCGGATTGAGAGGACTGGCCGCCGGGCCACCGGGAACACAACCGGGTAACCATTCGGCAAGATCGTTTTTCCGATTTTGGTTATCGGGCTCTTTAACTTTTGTACCATCGGCAAAATAGATGACGGTCATCACTTCACGTGTCCGTTCGCTATTGTTGCCAGGTGCGCAGTGCAGGGTCCAGCCACTATGAAACGTCGCATCGCCTGCTTTCATCGCGCCATGGCACACCCGCTCGAATCCCCGTTCTTTCACAAATCGGTTGAAATGCTCCTCGGATTCATCAGATATCTCTAGATCCCCAAAGTAGCCTTCCGTGTGCGAGCCCGATGCAAACTCCATGACGCCCATTTCGGGGGTAACATCGACCAACGGCATCCACATGGTGATGGTGTTGTCCGTATCGAGGGGCCAATAGTGTTGGTCTTGGTGCCACGGAGTAAATCCGCCATGGGCCTCCTTATAAAGGGCCTGATCATGATAGAGCCGCACACCTTCCACACCCGTTAGATCGGCCGCGATCTTGGCGAATCGCTGGGCCATGACAAACCGTTTGGCCCCCTCGTCCTGGGTCCACAGATTGGTAATCTGAAGAAAGGCTTTACCGTAGGTGTCACGTTCTTGTAGAGACCGCGTCTCGGTGTTGAGCTTCGTCACCGTCTCACCCAAGACGGGACGAAAGGCAGCCACTTCGTCGGATGAGCACACATTTCGAAGACAGATATGACCATTTTCCTGGTAACTTTGCTGTTGTTCTTCGGTCAACGCATAGTCATTGGCGAGATCCGGAAGTGGGACTGAAACGGTTGCCATAGGGGTATTCCTTTACGCTTTGGGGTTGAGAGTTCGCCACACACGTGATATCTAACAACCGGCTATCGTTGATTGTTTCCCTAGGTGCTTCTCCAGGTTTTTCCAATATGCGGGGATGGTGATTTGTGAAACGGCGAGGGAGGTCTGTACGCTATGGGGTCTGTTGACAGATTATGGGACCCAAGAAAGGAATGGACATGCTCTCAGTTGGCTGTCTTGCGATGGCATGTATAGCGCTCGCCGTTTCCGGAAATGAAGACGGACGAGAACTCATCCCCGATACCCGTTTCGAGAATGGGTTTACGGCCTTTGCGCCGGAACTGGGCCAGAAAGTCCCCATAGGTACGTTGTCATGGAACGATGCGCAACCGGACTGGGGATTGGCCCAATGGGCCAGCCGAATGCCACTGGACGGTTCCGAAGGCCCCATCCAACCGGAGCCAGATAAGCATGTTTTTGAGAACGACGCAAAACGCGTTGTGGTGACACGGCCGGGCGAGGCCGATGCCTTATTGACCCTGGACGTGAATGCGGAGGTTGAATACATCGATGGGCCGCGGGAAGGGCATGAGCCGTGGGTTCACCTGCTGATTGAGCAGCGCATGGATGCTCCACCGGCCTTGCCGGAACTGGAACGCCTTGATTTCCAGGTGGAAGTTCGCCTGCGGCACTGCGAAAAAATCCCCCATGACAACTACGATCCCAATCGCCATGCGGCGCAATTCGTGCTGTTTTTCACAGTACAAAATTTGAACAGGGAATCCTCGGGTTATGGCGATTTCTACTGGTTTGGGGTGGCACTGTTTGACGATCGAGGGCTGTCTGATGACGAATGGTCCATGCATGATCGGGGTACGGACAAACTAATGTATCGCGCGCCTCGATCGGTCTACACCACCGACCCTATGGAGCCGGGACGATGGGTTCGGTATGAGGCCGACATTTTGCCCCATGTGCTCGCTGGACTCGAAACAGCTTGGGAACTTGGGTACCTTGGGGATTCACAGGACGTAGCAGATTACCACATCGGCGGGATGAATATGGGTTGGGAGATACCGGGCGTATTCAATGCGGGAATGGACGCACGGAAGTTGAGCCTGCGCGCCGTTATGCCTGTAGCGGACCAGGAAACGGCACGCGCTCCCGCCTGGAGTTGCATTTCCAATCCGAACGCTTCTATAAAAGGCGACTAAGCAAGGGGGAACACCCAGCCAACCAGCAAAGCCCCTTCTGGCAGGGGCCATAGGAGTATTGGTGATGAGTTTAATCAAGGCATTGGCGGTAGGAGTAGCGACTATGGGTATCGGTTTGGGAGCGATGGCAGCAGAACAACGAGGCGGGGTAACTCGGGAGCGACTCGAGCAGATTTTGTCACGACCGATTACGATAAACGGCCTGAGCTTCAGTCCCCAGCAAGAAGATGATTTTCGGATGGTTGAACGGCTTAGGCCGACTTTTCTGGGCCGAGTGGCCTATATCTGGGGAAATCCATGGGACGATGAAGGCGACTATTTTAAGGAGATGCAGAAGGTTGCCGCACGGGTCAATGCAATCGATCCGGACATGATTGTTCAGGCATGCGTTTTCGAAGCTGTCTACACGGGGGTCGACTCCGTTCCTATCCCGGCGTGGGCATTCGAGGCCTTTGATTTGCCCGTGGAGGAACGAACCTTCCGATACGAAGACATGCTGTTTGAGGACGGCCGATTCGTCGATCAATGGGGGCCGGGCGGATCCGTGCCGGACATTTCGCGCCCGGAAACCAAGATGTGGTTTTACTACCGGGCACGGAGCTATATCGACGCGGGCTATGACGC
>PWNM01000473.1 GCA_003557825.1 Candidatus Hydrogenedentota bacterium
GGGGATTCGAGCGCGGTTCGTGTAGGGGATCCCGTATTGGCGATGGGAAGCCCCATGGCATTGTCTCAGTCGGTTACATTGGGAATTGTCAGTAATGCGGAACTCGTTATGCCTGAATGGCTAGGTCGTCGAGGCCAGGTGCAGCAAGACGGCGAGAATGTTGGCTCCCTTGTACGCTGGATTGCCCATGACGCACAGATCGCTGCCGGCAACTCGGGCGGCCCGCTAGTGAACATCAATGGCGAGGTGATCGGCATCAACGAGATCGGCGTGGGCGGCCTGGGAGGAGCGATTCCCGCCAACCTGGTAAACACAGTTTCGCAGGCTCTAATAGCAGATGGACAAGTGCGACGCGCTTGGCTCGGCGTATCCGTTCAACCCCGCCTCAAACACGGCACAGCCGAAAAAGGCATACTACTGAGCAGCGTCCTTGAGGGAGCCCCAGCGGATGAAGCAGGGTTAAAGGCTGGCGATATCATCATCCGCGTCAAGGATACCGATGTGGATGCGCAGTTTACTGAAGAGCTTCCCGAATTCAACCAGATGGTCGCCGATCTGCCCATCGATGAACCAATCTCTATCAAGTACCTGCGCAATGGAGAAGAACATCAAACGGAAGCGACGCTCATCGAACGGGAGCGGGCATTTCCACAACAGCATGAACTCCCGGAATGGGGCATCACCGCTCGAAACCTATCCTACTTGCTTTCGCGTGAAATGCAACGGGACAGCACCGATGGCGTGGTCATAACGTCCATCCGATCAGGCGGTCCTGTGGGCGATGCCAGGCCACGCATCGAATCGGACGATGTCATCGTCAAGGTGGGCGGTGAACGGATTACGAGCCTCGCCGATTTGCGGGCCGCTACGGAATCTATCATCGAGGGACAGGAAGACCCGGTCCCCACCGTGGTGACCTATGAACGCGAAGCGCAACGTTTTATGACCGTCGTTCGAGTCGGATTACGAGAACTCGATGACCCAAGCCGTGAGGTTCGTCGGGCTTGGCTCCCCGTGCAGACGCAGGTTATCACGCGAGACATCTCCGAAGAGCTTGGAGAACCCGATCTCACCGGGTTTATTATTACACAGGTGTTCTCGGGAACCACTGCCGAAGAAGCCGGCCTCGAAGTGGGCGATTTTATCGTGGCGGTAGACGGTGAGCCCATGCTGGCAAGTCTTCCCGAAGAAGCGGACGACCTCGCACAGTTGATTCGGCAATACCGCATTGGTGCCGAGGTGGAACTCGAAATCCTGCGCGATGGAGAACGTAAAACCATTGAAGTAGAGTTGGCCCAAAGCCCCCGCCAACGCCGTGAGATGAACCGATATCGTGATGCCCGGTTCGAGTTTACAGTGCGCGATATCACCTTCTTCGACCGAGCCGAACGCCAATGGGACGAAGAACGCATCGGCGTTATGGTTGAAGAAGTTCAGAGCGGCGGCTGGGCCGATGTGGCCTTGATGGAATCCGGCGATCTCATCCTCGAAGTAGACGGAGAACCCATCCCCGAAGTCGAGAAACTCCGAACGGTGTTGGATGAGCTCGAGGAAGAGCGTTCGGATTCCGTGGTGTTCAAAGTGCTACGTGGCATTCACACCACCTTCCTAGAAGTCGAACCCAAATGGGAAACCTTAGATGATGAATGAAAGGAACACGCATATGCGAAGTCTATTCAGTCTGAAAACGGCAGTCCTCGTGCTGCTGGTGGCATCATTGTCCTTGCCTGCGGCCGCAGCCGTTGACGAAGTCGCTCGAAAAGGACAAACCATATTAGAGACCCATAAGGATGCCGTGATTACGGTGAGTATGGTAATCAGCATTTCCTTTGGTGGCGATGAGATGGAAGATGAAATGGAGGCCAACGCAACCGTCATCGATCCCTCGGGGCTTTCCGTGCTCGCATTGAGCGCGGTCGATCCAACGGCCCTCTTCGAGGCCATGGGCGGCCCTTCAGGAGAGGCCATCAGCCGGGTGAAAGATATGAAGATGATCCTCGGTGACGGCTCTGAAATCGATGCAGGCGTTGTATTGCGCGACCGAGATCTGGACATGGCGTTTATCCGGCCTATTGATCCGCCCGATGAGCCCATGCCCTATGTAGATATCGAGCAGTCCGCATCGCCGGAGATGCTGGAGGAACTGGTCCTTATCGGTCAGTTGGGCATGGTCGCCCGACGTTCCCACATGGTCTTCGTGGAACGCGTGCAAGCGATAGTCGAACGGCCCCGCACGTTCTACATTCTCGCCCAGCATCGTTCACGCGATATCATGTGCTCCCCCGCATTCGATCTCGAAGGCAACTTCGTAGGAATTGGGGTCATGCGTGCCGTTCGAGGGGCGGCGCGTCGTGGCTTGGGCGAGAGCAACATTGTAGTCCTGGTCACCGCTGAAGATATTCGGGAAGCCGCCGAACAAGCCCCGGAAGAAACAGAACCGGTCGAAGAGGAGATGGTTACCCCCATCGAAGGGGATGACGATGCGATGAGTGAGATGGAACCCGAACTGGAATAGTCGACAACCGGGATTGTCAAATGGAACGAGTTGATTATTCGCGACGGCGATTCCTGCGAACTGCGGCCGCCGGCCTATCAACGTTTGGGTTAGCGCCCTTATCATGGCCGGCGGCCACAACAACCCCCAATCGACCGAATGTAGTGGTCATTGTCGCGGATGATCTGGGTCGCATGGACATTGAGCCCTATAATAGCGACACATTCTATGAGACGCCCCATCTCAGCCGGCTCGCCAAACGGGGGATAAAGTTTCTCCAGGCATATGGTTCGAATCCGGTGTGCTCGCCCACGCGGCACAGTACGATGACGGGACAATACCCCTCGCGCGACGACGCCACCAACTGGTTCAGCGGTGTCCGAGAGGGACGATTTCGACCTGCCCCGCTAACCAGTAAAATGCCACGACACCATTTTACTTTGGCCGAGGCCTTTCATGAAGGAGGCTATAAAACCTTTTTCGCCGGCAAATGGCATCTGGGCGAGGACGAGGATCTTTGGCCGGAAAACCGCGGGTTTGACATCAACAAGGGCGGTTGGACAGCAGGATCGCCGTCGGCCCATGGCGGGGGCGGGTATTTTTCCCCTTACAACAACCCACGCCTCGAGGATGGCCCGGAAGGAGAGTATCTCACCGACCGACTGGCGCAAGAAACAGTCCGATTCATCCGAGCGCATCGGGATGAGCCTTTCTTTGCCTTTCTGTCACTTTACTCAGTTCATACGCCCTTACAGGCGCCGGCTGAGCTGGTCGAGAAATATCGGAGGAAAGCCCAGGAAATGGGATTAGCGGACCTTCCCGAAGATGCGATCTTTGGAGAAGAGGAGCAAGTTTGGCCGGTGGATGACCCTCGCCGAGTTCGACACGAACAAAGCCACCTGATCTATGCAGCAATGGTTGAAAGCATGGACCGGGCCGTTGGCCAGGTTCTGGATGAACTCGATCGATGTGGACTGGATGACAATACCCTTGTACTGTTTACTTCGGATGACGGCGGTCTCGCCACCAGTGAGGGACATCCCACATCAAACTTACCCCTACGAGGTGGAAAAGGTTGGCTCTATGAGGGAGGGCTGCGATACCCATTCATTATGGCCGGTCCTGGCGTTGTGGAAAGGGGCGTGAGCACCGATACATTGGTGATCAATACAGACTTTTACCCCACCCTTTTGGAGATGACAGGACTGCCTTTACGCCCCGAGCAGCATCTTGATGGGGTATCCTTCGCGCCCGCCCTGCGCGGCGAAGACGAAATACAGCGTGGTCCCCTGTTTTGGCACTACCCGCACTACTCCAACCAAGGCGGATTTCCAGGCGGCGCCATTCGCGAGGGAGCATGGAAGTTAATTGAGCGGTATGAAGACGGACAGGTTCAACTATACAATGTCATCGAAGATATTGCTGAACAGCACGACCGCGCAGCCGATTTCCCTGAACGCGTCAGAACCATGCGAGATACCCTCCATGCATGGTATCGCGACGTAGATGCCAAATTCCTACGTCCTCTTGATGACGGCCCTGAGCCTTGGCGCCCCGAAGGGCAATAACAAGCCCTTTTGTCCGTATTCCGTCTTTTTGGTATACTACAGCCCTAAGGAATCAGGGTAGACACCAAAGGCGGGAAACACGATGACACTTAAGGGGAAAACTGCCCTTGTCACCGGCGGTGCGAAGCGGTTGGGCAAAGCAGTAGCCCTTTCCCTGTCAAAGGCGGGGGCCAACGTGATGATTCACTATGGAACTTCACGTGATGATGCCGAAGCAACCGTGGAAGCAATTCGCGCCACGGGCGTTTCAGGATGGTGTATCCAGTCCGACCTGTCGGATCCCACCGCGACCGAAGCCCTGTTCGCGCATGCTCAGGAGATGGCAGGCCCTTTCCACATACTCGTTAACAACGCATCGATATTTCCCGAAAAGGGGTTCGGCGATTTTACTGCAGATGACCTGACAGCCAACATCAGCGTAAATGCGTTGGCTCCAGCAATTCTTGCCCGACGTTTTGCGGCCCAAAGCCAGGAAGAGGGCCATATTATTAATTTCCTCGATTGTCGTATTGTCGATTACGATGAACGGCATGTTCCCTACCACCTGAGCAAACGAATGCTGTTTACATTGACACGGATCATGGCGCTTGAGTTTGCGCCCGCCATTCAAGTCAATGCTGTTGCGCCAGGACTCATACTACCGCCTGAAGGAAAGGACATCGCCTATCTCGAACGACTGGCCCATACCAACCCTTTACAACGCTATGGCGAGGAA